>SBAY01000204.1 GCA_005239945.1 Nitrospira sp. | reverse complement strand
TGTAGACTGTTAGCTATTGAGTATTGACCACCCAAAATCTTCTCATTTTCCATGTTTTTGAGTCGTAATCAAAACCGTGGTTATCAAATCCCTGAGTTTCATATCATCTCACATACTTCCGCCCTACAGCCTAAATGCCTACAGTCTATCTACCTGAACGGTTACCCCCCTCATTTAATTCTTACCATATTTAGCCTTCTGCAAAATGAAAAAATTTAAGCAAATATCCGAGGTTGAAATCAAAATGTAAAAAGGGTTTAAGGGGTTAAGGGGTCGAGGGGTCAAGGGAAAAATAAAGGATTTTTTTCTTGAATTCTCTTACCCTTACCCCCTTGAATCCTCGACCCCTTGAACCCTTTTTCCATTTTGCAGAAGTCTAAATTCTTACCATATTATAACCCCGCCATAGCCAGTATCTCCGGCACTATCTCTTCCTTACCAATAGCCATGATATGCACACCGGGACAGATTTTTTCCTCTTTTATCTGCTTAATCTGCCGGGCGGCAATTTCTATCCCTTTTTGTAAGGCTTTACCCTTTTCCACACCAGCCATCTCATCAATAAGTTCCTGAGGCACGGTTACTCCAGCAACATTGGCATTGAGATATTTGGACATACCAACAGAGACAAGCACCAGGATACCAGCCAGAATTTTTACCTCAAATTGCCTCGCATATTCCATGAATGCCTTTAATTTATCCATATCATAGACCGCCTGGGTCTGAAAAAATTCTGCCCCAGCTTTAACCTTTTTGCGGAATTTTAGCAGTTGGGAGTCCATCCGGTCAGCCTCAGGTGTGGCTGTGGCACCTACACAGAATGATGGACTACCATCTAATTCATTCCCTCCAATATCCTTGCCCTGCTCCATAGTTTTGACCGCTGCCACCAACTGAACCGAATCCATATCAAACACCTGCTTGCTGCCTTTATGGTCACCTAAGTAGATATGGTCGCCGGTTAGGCAAAGGACATTGTGCACACCCAGCACATAAGCACTGAGTAAATCTGATTGCAATGCCATGCGGTTTCTATCCCGGCAGGTCATCTGCAAGATTGGCTCACCACCGTGCTCTTTGATAATATGACAGGCAGCCAGAGAAGAAAGCCTCATCACTGATGACTGGTTATCCGTTACATTCAACCCATGCACTTTATCTTTCAACAATTCGATATGGTGCACCATCTTTTCGATATTGGTGCCTTTGGGCGGCCCTATCTCTGAGGTAATTACAAACTCACCTGATGATAATACTTCCTTAAACGATTTGTTCATTGTTTTTACTCCTTAATTTAGATAGATATTTAAGGTCTTCCATGTCCTGTGGTCGACCTGCTGCCTTCTTCATCTCAATAAGATCATTTAAAGACGAAAAGAAGACTGATGTATTGCCAAATTTTTCTTCTATCTTATTCTTCCAGATTCTTTCAAAGGTTATTCCTTTTACAAAAGGATGAATATCCGTCTCTACCATATACTGACGAATAAGTAGCTTTTTTGTTAATAGGTCATCTATGCTCACATCAGTCATATCATACCCAAATTTCTTTAATGTTTCCCATGTTCTTTGAGCGTTAATTCGATCTGGTTTGATAAAAATATCCACATCGAGTGTAGCCCGTGCATAACCGTATATGGGAAAAGCAGTAGCACCAATGACCACAAAATCAACCTTATGTTCTTTTAATAATCTGAAAAGGTTTTCTGTATCCATGTTTGTTCAGGATGTCAACCATCTCCTTTGTCTTTGTGAACATCATCTGGAATCTTTCTTGTATAGTTTTTGAAGAAAGAAACTTAAGCTCAAACTCAATCTCTCTTTCTTCATCATGATCATCCAGTTTTAAAACAGTTACCATTTTCCTATCCCCTCAATCTTATTTTGGATTTTGGATTGCCGATTTTAGATTTATTTATTTCTTCAATCCGCAATCGAAAATCCAAAATTACACCTTTACATCCTCTCTCAAAATTCTTCGTTGTCCTTTATCGCGGTCAGTTGACCAATCCTTGGGTAAAATTATGTCTTCAATTTGGTCAAGTTGCCCCAGCGTCTTTAGCCGTTCATAAATCAATTGCCAGCCGCAATCCATCTCCTTATTTACTTCGCACTTACCATCCTGACTACCGCCGCAGGGGCCGTTGAGTAATCCCTTTGAACAGCGGGCAATCGGGCATATCCCGCCAAATCTGCCCAGGCCACAGTTCCCACATCCTCGACAGTTTTCTACCCACAAGCCGTGTTCCTTGGGCATACCCATAAAGCTCGTATTCAGGGCTGGATAGACAGGCTTATTTCCAAACCGCTCAGCCAATGCCTGCACCCCTACCCCACAGGCAGAAGAAAGCACTGCCTCAACACCTTCAACCTTTTCCTTCAACTCATCAATAAACTCCCATTCACACTGCCTTTGAATACATCCCTCGATAATTTCCGGCTCTTTTCCTTCTAATTTTAGAGCCATGCGCAGGCTGGAGGCAATAATCCCCACCTCTTTCTCTCCACCAGCCATGCAAACCGTCACACAGGTTCCACAGCCAACCACCAGTATCTTCTGGTATTTAGCTACCATTGTTTTTATTTCCTGAATTGGTTTTTGCTCTGCAACTATCATATCTTTCCCTCCTTTTGCATTTCCTTGAATTTCTCAAGAAACTGAACATCTACGCTATCTTTATATCTATCTGTTTTCTTTAGTTTAATCAGGTCGTCAACACAAGGAACATTTACCACAAATCCTGTTTCATCCTTAATAATTGCTCTTCGTTTATATAACTCTTTAAACGAAATAATCTCTCCTGTCTGAATAATCATTTTTGGAGCTCGAAAGACATCAATAGTAACATCGTTTTCTAACTTGAACATAAAGCATTGATGAAGCTTTTCCAAAGGTTTTGATGGAAAAAGGTCAAAATTTTCAGCTACCTCTATGAATTTTTTTTCGTTTTCGAGCTCTCCATCAATATAAAGGTCATAATCAAATGTCTGAACCGGTATCCCGTGGGCAATCATTGCCTGACGACCTATCAAGAGATACCTGATGTCAGCCTTATGGATAGCCTCGATAAAGTCAACTGGGTCTGTCATCTTTCTACCACCTTCATTTTGCTAAATTTAATTGCGGCAAGGGTATGCCTGTAACCAATCTGCAATCTTTTCTTGACAGGGAACTTAGACAGCCATCTGATTAGCCCTTCAATATGTTTTTCTTCATCCTCTTGTGTTGGAGGATAAAGCACAGATTCTTCATAAGCCTTTTCCCATTCTTCATTTTTCATTTTTTGCTCCTCAACGGGCTTGGTCCCAATTCCCGTATTCTTTCCGTCATCTCCCTGGCGACCTCAGCAAACCTTGGTCCCATAGAGGCACTCATATTATACATCTCCAGCCTTGTTCCGTCAAGTCCTATTTCATCTAATAGTTTTTTTGCCCGGGCTACACGGCGTTTTGCCTTGATATTACCATCTATAAAATGGCAGTTACCCTCCAGGCAGCCAGCAACATATACCCCATCTGCTCCGTCTTCAAATGCCTTAAGCAGATACAAAATATCCACCTTACCAGTACAGGGTAATTTAACTATCTTTACATTGGCTGGATAATTAAGTCTCATTGAGCCAGCCAGGTCAGCCGCTCCATAGGCACAATAATAACAGCAAAAGGCAACTATCTGTGGTTCAAAGTTATTATTTTCCATTTTTTCCCTTCCTTTTGGTTTAAGATTTAACTGTCGCCAGAAATCTTTCTACATCCTTCTGATAAAGTTGGTAAAGTTTCAGAGCCTTTTTAAAAACCATTTCCACCCTATCACAATCTAATTCGTAGGTATAAGCATGTCTAAACAGATGTCTGAGTGCTCGCAATTCATTCAGATTTTCAAAAGTTTCTGTTGATAAAAGGGATAGCCTTATCCCCTCTATTTCTATTTTCATCTTCTTTAGTAAATCTACATGCCATCTATCTCTGGTTTCAATATTGTTTTCAAAGTAATCTGCTACCAATTTGAACAAATCTTCAAAGGCACAGTAGAGATTATGAAGTTGATAGCCCAAGCTTTCAACCTTCCCAAAACTTTTTTTGAAGTTTTTGCTTCTTTTGGCAATCTTCTGATATATTTCTTCTATCTCACTTACTTGAGTTCTTATAACAGACTCAAATATTTTGGTATCAATCTCACTCAACTCTTATCCCCTCCTTAAGTATCCTTTTGGCAAATCTACATCTTTCCAACTCTATCACATCCACATCCCTACCTATTATGGAAGATATTTCTGCCATAAATTTTAAAAAGAGTTCACCTTTTAATCCCAGAACAGCAACATCTAAATCTGAATCTTCTGAAAATTTCTTTTCTTTAACAATTGAACCAAAGACAAATGCCTCACTTAACCCATATCTTTTAGCCATTTCTTTAAGGGTATTAATTACCTTTTGGAGAAGCTCTTTTCTTTTTATTTCGTTAAAAGCCTGTTTTTTTTGTAAGGCATCCTTAAATACTGAAAAATCAAAAGCCATAAATAATCAACCCCTGTTAGTCCATTGGTGATAATCTCTTTCTCTTTTCGTTCAATTCGTTTAATTCGATTACTAATCCAACCTTCCCTTTCTTATCCCTCATCACCCGAAAAGCCTCGTTTCCCTAAAAGTGCCCTGGCATCTTTTTCTTTCTTCCAGTTGAGATAGATGGTGTATAGTTTTTCTGGCCGCAGGTCATCAATCTGGTCTTTTTTCTTGGAAGTCGGATAAAAAGCTGTTTAAATCATTCATTCCCTAATGGGTCCTCCATGGTTATTGTGCCATCGGGCAATTCGTAGTATAATCTTTTGTTTTTGGAATATACACTGGGCAAACCTTTCTTGCGGTTCTCCTCCTGGGCCTTTTTTACTGCCCTGTTGCCGATTCTTGTCATCTTGATTAACATCTCATAATCTTCTTTTTTCATCCTCCAATCCCTCCTTAAACATAGAAAAACCAACCTCATTGATAATCTGAAGATCATCGCCTGAGCCAATTGCAACTTGCAAAAATTCGTCTTTGCTGTTTAAAAACATCTCCCAGTTGTCCACCAATAACCGACATATATTCCAAAAATTGACCTTACTTCGTTTGAATCTACGCCTGATATCTTCTTTCGGAACAGGTAGTCCACCTTTCCTTACTCTGATATCTATCCTGCGGATTGCTTCTTCAACAGTTTCAACAAAGATATAAATCAGTGCTACTTTATAGCCACTTTTTTTCAATCTACTTATATAGCGAATAAGATACTTACCGGCAAGTGTTGTTTCAAGAATGAATGACTTTTCATTGGCCACATATTCTTCCATCTTCTCAAAAAATATCTTTCCTGCCTTTACTCGCACTCTTTCTAAATGAGAAGATAATCCTACAGCTATCTCGTCTGCGTTCAAAAACGCTAAAGGGACTTCCTCGATGAACCCTTTGGCAAAAGTCGTCTTTCCACTGCCATTTGGCCAGGCGATAATATACACCACTTTTTGCATAACCCTATCCTTCTTCCTTCTCCTTATACTGGGTTATCCTGGCCCAGATCGGAATATCTGCGTTCTCCGCAAACGCTGCGATGAACGATTGCCTCTTTTTCTATCCCTCATCACCCGAAAATCCTCGTTTTCCTAAAAGTGCCAGAGCATCTCTTTCTTCCTTCCAGTTGAGGTAGATGGCGTATAGCTTTTCTGGCCGTATGGCATCAATCTTATCTTTTTCTTTGCGTTTTGAAAGTTTATAAAATTAAACTTTGAAAGTTGATTCCAGATCTCTTACTCCTCCTCTTCCAGAGTAGTATCAATTAATTTCTCAAGATACCGAGCGGGGTCTTCTTTTATAAGCTTTCCTTTCCACATATCCTTTATATTAACAGTTAATCTCTCAATCTTTTTATCAACCGAATGGGATCCCTTGGCCAGTTTTAGCCATTCCTCAAGGTACCATATCTTAGCCCTGTGTCTTTTGAGAAAAAGTTTGTCAAGCTCTGGCAGGGCTTTTTTGATTCCGGTTAAAAAGGTAATGGATATATCCAAAACATCTTTTAGATCTAACCGTTGAAAATTGTATGATTTCAAAAGCCATGTGTAAATGGGATAAAAATCCTTGTGTCCCGCTGCCTCGAAGTAGTCCAGGAGAAAATTTAGTCTATTCCCTTCACTAATACACCCCTCATCAGAGAAGGGGTTGTAACGATCCCTTAAATTCAAACGGATAACCTTAAGCATAGATCTTCCTTTTATATCTACTCCCTTCCCAAACCTGATAGCTGCTGCTATCATCTCCTTAAAAGGGAGTTTCTCAATCTTTGGTCTCTCCCAGTCTTGCAACTCATCACAGAGACAGAGAAGAAATCCTACAGGTTCGGTCTTTACATCTATATCTTCCTCTACCAGGTCATGTTTTACTATAGCCGCAATTGCTGGAAGATAAAACTCATAGAGTTTTTCTTTGGGCTATGAACTCTTTTTTGAAAGCTCCTTATCAATTATGTTCAATACATGGATAACGCTCACAATACCATGATTCAGTCCCTTAGGTGGCATATTGATCTTGATACCTATCTCCTCAAGCATCTTTTCTGCCTTTTTGTTAAAGCCATTTTCACTATCAATCGCTTTCTCGGTGGCATCCTTAATTTCTTTTCTTAATTCATCAATGGCAGTAGACTTAATATATTCAGGTTCTTCGTGAATATACCTATAGACATCGAGAACATACCCAATATCATGAAACAAGGCGACAATGAACCAGTTTTTCAGGAGATAATCCTCTGTTAGATGTCTATTGCTGAGGATCTTAAGAAGAGTCTTTTTCTTTAACTTGTTCTTTAGCAAGAAAAGTCCCAAAAAGCAGATATCTATCATGTGAAAGAAATGTTCCTGATAGCTGCTCTTAAGGGAGTAGAGGACTGTCTGGGAGGCTACAAAGTTTTTCAAATGGCCTTCGATGTTAAAGAGTCTCTCTACACCAATCACATTATGGGTATACTCTCCAACTAAATGACACAGGGAGTTGGTAAAGCCCGCGATATCTACTTCTCCTTTTTTAAAGGCCAAAAATTCACCTTTTGTATTTTTTGTATTTTCTTGATCCTGATATTCCTGATCTCGATATAGATAGAATTTGATAGCTGTCCCAAGGTGGGTCAAAAGATCCAGCTTCTCACAGGGGACAAACCCTGACATCAGTTCTTCATTTTCCAAAAGCTCTTTTATAAAAAAGTAGAGAAAATAGGCAAGGAGGAAATTGGAGGATATCTGAAGCGAGAAAGGCAATTCTGTATTCCCGTTGTTTTCAATGATGGGAGGATTGTCTTTGACAAAATCACAAAAAAGAGAGGCAATCTCTCTGCATTGAACCTCTATTTTCTCTATGTCGTCCTTCTTATTCACAGAGTCTCTTCGGACTATAGGGACAATCCTTTCAAGAATATCTATGGCCGCATCTATTTTTTTAGCCCTTATCAACTCTGATGTTTTACTTAAAAGGGCACCTACATAATCAAACTGTATTGGTAAGTCTTTCCATAAGGATGGATCCTCGTTTTCAAATGACCATACGAATCTCAGCCTCTTTGATATCTCTTCTGCGATATATTCGATGGCAATTTTTAATTCATTTCCATACTTGAGGTTGAGGTCACCTTCCTTAGATTTTATCTCGTAAGGTTCTCTGCTTTTTGAGCATATTAACAACACTGAATCGTAATCCTGCGATATGTTCATTGGAGCGGCAAGGAAGGCTCCTATTCCTGCTCCATATAAAGTGGGGACATCCTCGGCAATATTGTATTCAACTGCCTCAGTCTGTTTATCTTCTATGAGTCTGTTGATTGCCGGTTCAGAAACTGGCAGGGCAAATTCTTCAGAAAGCCACTCGGCATCCTTGTTGTAGTAAATATCTTTATTGATCTTCAGAATTTTCTCTTCTTTGATGTGATCCATTATAAAAACTGCTTCAGCGTTGAATATCTCTGCAACATCAAAGAGGAAAAACACGGTCTTCTCTTTATCAAATGGATTCCAGCGGCGGAGCAATTTACTAATGCGTATGCTTTTCTCTTCTGTCATCTAAATTATCCTCCTAATGCCTTTTCGATCTCTTCCTCTAACTCAAGCTGATCTACGGGTTTTTTCAGATAGGCCGAGACCCCCAATTTCCTAAGTGCAGCCTCCACTCGATTATCTGGATTGGCGGTGATAACAATTATCGGCGTATCTTTGTTGGTTCCTTCTTTTATCCTCCTGGCCAAGGGCACGCCTGTCTCATAACCTCCTTTCACATCATCTTCCGCAAGGTTTCTACCTAGTGGCATCATAATATCCAGGAGTATCAAATCATACTTTTTCTTCAACTCCTCAAGGGCATCATCCACATCCTCAACAGGCTTTACAGAATAGCAGCCCTTATCTTCTAACATCTTGATCCTCTCTTTGAAGGCATAGGACTCGTCCTCTATGTAAAGTATCTCATAATTCTTCTTCATCTGTTACCTCCTCCTTTTTCTGGATTTACCGGCAGATTAATGGTAAAATTTGTATTGAATCCCTCCCAGAAATCCGGTAAATCCGCTTTAGTTTCAAATAACGAGTGTTCTGTCCCCAGCTTTTGACTTACCACATTTATAGTTCCACCGTGTTTTTCAATAAACCGTTTTGCAATGGATAGCCCAACGCCAAAGCCTGGGATAGGTCTTCTCGGATCCTTGATCTTTGAGCGTATGAATTGATTAAAGATGTCTTTCTTGTCCTCCTTGGCAATACCAAAACCAAAGTTATGGACGCTGATGTAGACGGTGCCATCTGAATGGCACAACCAGATAGTTATGTCCTTATTGTAATGGGAAAATTTTACTGCATTGTGCACGATATTCGAGATAGCCACATCCATCTTGTCTCTATCCCAGAAGACCTTGGGGATATAGGTTTCTTTTCGGATGTCTATATTGATTCCTCTATTTTGGGCAAATGGTAGGTATCTGTCTCTACAATCTTCTATAAGTTTCACAAGAGAAAAGGGCTTATCAAACCTGTATTCCTCGGCCTCTGTCCCAATGGCCGTATGGTAATAAACGGTCCTAACCATCCTTTCCAAACTCTTTACATCTGCCTCTATCCCTCTGGCGGTATCTTTAAGCTCCTCTTTGTCCGGTTCTTCTTTGCTTACTTCTCTGTAGAGATATGTGCTTTTCCCCAGAAGGGTATCCATAGACTGATTCATGGTATGGAAGGTGAGGACGATCTGTTCTTTCCTCTCCTGCTCAGCATAAAAATTCCGAAGATGGTTAACCACATTTCTCATTAAGGCGTCAAAGAAACCAGATTCAGCTATTACAGTATTTGGCGAAGGATGATTTAAAGCCAGAGAGACTTTGTATTCAGTCCCACTTACAGGAAGGAGCATGAACCCTTCAATCTCTTTTGCAGCTTCTCCTCTAATACCCCATCTCTGGGCTTCTTCTATGAAAACAGGTTTAGATAAATCTCCCTTTATCTTATTCAGATTGAGATGAATATCTTTAATCTCAGTATTAATCCCAATGGTTTCAAAGACAGGCAAAATGGATGCCCCCCGATCTTGATTGGCAAACAATATGGCTGAAGATGCTCCACAGAAATTGCATGTCTTATCAAGGACATCAGAAACTATCTTCTTAAGCCCCTCAATATCGGTAGCTTCAGAGGTCTCGAAGATAGAAGCTATCATATAAAGAAATTCTTTCTCTTGTGCCCATTTGTAACCGCTATATATGGCATTGGCTAAGTTACTAACTACCTTTGCATACGTCTCCATCAGACTTTTCCTTCCCTTAAGGTATTCTGAAGTATGCGACTTCATTTTTTCTTTAACATACTTGATAAGCCTATCAATTTCCTTGCAAGGAATTAATTTTGTCTTTTTGAGAACACCAGAATTTTCAAGTTTCTTCATACACTCCTCATCTATTGAACATACACCTCTGTTCCAATCCTTAAGATTCTCACCAATAGCCCACTTTTCATGTTCATAGACTATCTGATCTGCAAAGAATACTGCTACTACCTTATTGGCTACCAAGATAGGAACTATTACCTCGGTAATTCCCATATGGCACTTATAAATTTCAGTAGTTCCTCTCTTAATATACCTCTGAGCAGCATCATAGTCGCATATTCTACACGACTCATCGCTTGGTCTTGTCCCATCCGGTAATTCGATAGCTCTAAATCTTTCGCAGAATTCTATTCTTGGCTTTATTGGTTTGATTTCTTTTGGCTCTCCATCCCGAAACTCTACAATAAGCAATGGGATATTATGTTTCAAACTAATACCTGTCTGGATTATCTCAAGGACATCCTCAGGAATAATCTCACTCAGGCACTCAGGCACAAACGGCCAGGGTCTATCCTTAAATGTTTTAATATTCTGTTCCATCTTCTTCTCCTCAAAAGATAGTATTTGAACACGAATGGCACGAATAAACGAATCACACAAATCAATGTACTATCCTTTTATATTCTTATAGATTATCTTTCCCTCATTCGTGCTATTCGTCCATTCGTCTAATTCGTGTTCTCTTCTCATTTTGAACACGAATATTACGAATAAACGAATCACACAAATCAATGTACTATCCTTTTATATTCTACCTTACTTGAACCAAAGTTGATTAAGATGCCTAATTTCATTCCCGTAGCTTTCAGGTATGAAATAAGCTGTGATTCAAAAATTTTATTAAGCCCTGATACTGCTTTCAATTCTAAGATAATCTTTCTTTCAACCACCATATCCAATCTATATTCTCCCATCTTCTCATCTTTATAATAAACATCAATTAGCATTTGTCTCTCATACTTTATTTCTCTATCTCTGAACTCCCTGGCTAACGCTTCCTCATAGATACCTTCTGAATATCCTGGTCCCAAGATATTGTGAACCTCAAATACTGCTTCCATAATCTTAAAGGAGATATCCTTATAGATTATCTTTCCCTCATTTGTGGTATTAGTCCATTTGTCTAATTCGTGTTCTCTTTTCATAGACCACCTTTCCATCCTTAAAGATGTGATGTAAGTAAAATGGATTTTTGGCTCTAAAGTTCCATTCCACTTCTTTTGGTTTTCGGACCAACAAATCCACCGCAAATCTTCGTCCCCTCAACAAGGCATCCACCTTTCGTCTCGTCATCCGACTCGACTCTTCCCCATCTTTAATTATGAACAGATCCAGGTCACTATCCCGGCTAAAATCACCCCTGGCATACGAGCCAAAGAGAATAATCTTCTCCGGCTCAATGGCAGAGACAATCTTTTCAACCACATAATCTATCAATTCAGGTGTTACCTTTTCTGTGCTCAATCGTTGATCTCTATACATCTTTATCTCCCTGGCAAGCCTACGATAAACAATGGAGTTTTATGTTTTAAACTAATACCTTCTCGATATCATGCTCTGCCTTCTTGTACCATTCTAATGCCTTTATCTTATTATTATCCATATAAAACCTCTCCTTTCTCCATTATCTCTAAGATAAAGTCATCCTTGATATTCAGTCTACTGTTGAGTTCAGTTTCTGTGAAAACTATTGGTTGAATTGAAACACCCCGAATATCCCTCAACATCTTCCTCACTTCACAAAATCTATCTCCCCTTTTTTTTCCTGTCTCTTTAATGATAAAGAGATCAATATCACTCTCTTCTGCTGGCTTGCCGTAGGCATAAGAACCAAAGAGGATGATCTTCTTTGGCTGATACTCCTTCTTGATTCTCTCAACCACCGTTAAGATTATTGCCTTAACTTCTTTATCCTCTACCATTATTTACCTCTTATTTTATTGTTTTCTTAGACTAAAATTGTCCAGGAGGCTCTTGCTTTTATCTTAATCTCTACCGCTTCATAATCTTCCGCTAACCTCTAATCCCAAACATCGCCTCCACCTTTGCCACTACCTGAGTATCTTTATAGTGCATCAATTGTATAGCCTTTGCCGGGCATTCTGAGGCACAGATGCCACAACCCTGGCATGTGGCCGCTTCGATTTCGGCTACACCTTTTTCGTTGATAAACGGCACATCATACGGGCACATACGAATACAGGTTAGACAGGACACGCATTTATTTCCATCAATCTGGGATACAACCCCACCAACCTCTAAATGCTCCTTAGCCAAGATAGTCGCTGCTCGTCCGGCGGCTGCTTGTGCCTGGACAATAGATTCCTCAATCAGTTTTGGTGAGTGTGCCAGCCCGCATAAAAACATGCCTTCGGTAGCAAAATCTACTGGTCGCAGTTTCATGTGTGCCTCAAGGAAAAACCGCTCTGCATTCAGGGTTACCTTAAGAAGCGGTGCCATGTTTTCATTCTCCGGATGTGAGACAATTGCTGGGGCAAGCACCACAAGGTCTGTCGCGATAGCCACCTTTTCTTGCAAAATTGGGTCAAACACCTCTACCTCTAACGAATTTTCGATTTTCGATTTTGGATTTTCGATTGAGGATTGAAGATTTTGAATTTCAGATAAATTCTGACTTCTGACTTCTGACTTCTGACTTCTGACTTCGGGTTTTTTATCCACATCATAACGGATAAATATCACCCCGGCTTCCCGTGCTTGACGATAGTAATCTTCACGAAAACCATAGGTTCGTATATCTCGATACAGGATGTAAATCTCTGCCTCCGGATCCTTCTCCTTAATCTTCAGGGCATTCTTTATTGCCTGTTGGCAGCAGACCCGGCTGCAATACGGTCGCTCTTCATTGCGCGAGCCAACGCATTGAATCATCACTACAGAATGCGGAATGCGGAATGCGGAATGCGGAATGGCAAGTTGCTCTTCCAGATTTCGCTGGGTAATCACCCGTTCGTCCTGACCGTATAGATACTCGGTCGGCTTTGATTCCACCCCACCCGTAGCTACAATCACTACCCCATGTTCTATTTCGATTTTCGATTTTCGATTTTCGATTTTCGATTTAAAGTGCCCTACATGTCCTGAAACAGCCGTTACTTCGCTTTCCAGGTGCACCTTAATTAGGTTATGAGCCTGTACTTGCTCTACCAGTAACTTAAGATACGCCTGCGGGTCATCTCCCTTTAGGGTGAAATAGAGATGCCTTAGATTACCTCCAAGTTCAGCCTCTTTTTCTACCAGTTCCACCTCAAACCCCTGTTCTGCCAGAGACAATGCCGAGACCATACCTGATGCCCCTCCACCAACCACCAGTGCCCTTCTGGTAACATCCATTGGTGTATGATAAAGCGGTTCAAGTAATGCTGCCCTGCCGCAAGCCATTGCCACCAGTTCCTTTGCCTTTTGCGTGGCTGCCTGCGGGTTTGAACCGTGAACCCAACTGCATTGGTCACGAATATTGCTCATCTCAAATAGATATTTATTTAGACCGGCCTGACGAATCGTATCCTGAAAGAGCCGTTCATGAGTCCGCGGGGTGCAGGAGGCAACAACCACCCGATTAAGGTTATGCTCGCGGATTTTCTCCCTGATTAAGCCTTGTGAATCCTGACTGCAGACATAAATCTTTTCTTCGGTACAAACCACATTCGGCAAACTCTTAGCATATTCTACAACCTGGGGGACATCCACTACACCGGCAATATTTATCCCGCATCGACAGACAAAAACGCCAATTCGCGGCTCCTGTCCGCTTACATCTGTCTCAGGCGGATACTCTTTTTTGGCCATCATAGTCCCGCGAGCCTCCTGGAGCAATTCACCAACGCATGCCGCCGCACCGGATGCCTGCATAACTGTCTCCGGAATATCCTTTGGCTCTGAGGAGGCACCGCAAATATAAACGCCTTCCTTTGAGGTGGTTGTCGGGGTGAAACTTTCGGTGGAGTAAAACCCATGCTGATTAAGCGTAAGTCCAAGCCTTTGGGCTAATTCTTGAGTCTTTGCTGATGGCTTTAAGCCCACCGACAGCACCACCATATCAAATTCTTCATCCACCAACTCACCAGAGGAAGTAACATATCGAATCGTCAAATTATTGGTCCCTGGGTCTTCCTTAACTGTGGAAGCCATACAGCGGATATACCGCACCCCATACTCATTCTTTGCCCGTTCGTAATAGCTGTCAAACCCCTTACCAAATGCCCGAATATCCATAAAGAATATGGTTGGTTCAAGTTCAGGGGCATGTTCCTTAGCAATAATGGCTTCCTTAGTGGCATACATACAACAGACTGAGGAGCAATACCGCCGCTCCTCATCCCTGGAGCCGACACATTGTATCCAGGCAACCTTTTTGGGTTCCTGGCTGTCTGAAGGTCGCTGAACATGACCGGTTGTAGGCCCAGAGGCAGAGAGGTATCTCTCAAACTCAAGACTGGTAACAACATTAGGATAATAACCGTAACCATACTCTTCCCGTACCTCTGCTGAGATAGGCTCAAAGCCCGGAGCAAGGATAATACCTCCAACCTCTATCTCCCGCAAAAGCTCTGCCTGATTATGGTCTATTGCCTTTGCCTGACATACCCGTTCGCATTCGTAGCACTCTGAGCAGATACCGCAGGAAAGACATCGCTGTGCTTCAGCCTTTGCCTCCTCCTCAGTGAATCCCAATTCAACCTCCTCAAAGTTTCCAACCCTTTTTTGGAGATCAAGAGCCGTCATTTTCTGGCGAGATATTTTTTTAACTCCATCAACAGGGACTTCTTTAACTACCGGGGCAAGTTTCTTTTCTCTGCCTGCTTTGAGGTCCTGTCCTCGCAGGTATCGCAAGATAGACTCAGCGGCAACATGTCCTGCGGCAATAGCATCTACCACAAACGCAGGTCCTGTTACCACATCCCCACCAGCAAATACCCCTTCCTGATTGGTAGCTAATGTTTCTGGGTCAACCTCAATGGTTCCCCATTTAGTAGTTTTTATCTGGCTATCATTTTCCACCAGACTAAGGTCAGAGGACTGACCTATAGCCGGGATAATGTTATCAATATCTATAACGAATTCAGAACCGGCAAGCGGTACTGGTCGTCGTCTTCCTGATTCATCCGGCTCACCTAATTCCATCTTAATGCACTCAACCCCAATAACCTTGCCATCTTTGCCAATAATTTTAGTCGGATTAGCCAGAAAATACATCTTAATGCCTTCTTGCTCTGCGGAAGCCACCTCATGCGGGTCAGCCGGCATCTCATCCCGGGAGCGACGATAGATAATGGTTACCTCTTTTACCCCAAGTCGCACCGCTACCCTGGCGGCATCTATAGCCACATTGCCACCACCAACTATGGCTACCCTCTGTCCAATATTCACCGCTTGACCAAGATTTACCTTCCTCAGAAAATCTACACCTGGTAAAACCCCATCCATGTCTTCTCCTGGCACGCCCATTGGTTTGTTCACATGAGATCCTACTGCTATCAATATAGCCTCAAATCCCTGTTCCTTAAGGGTATCGATGGACTCTACAGGGGTATTAAGTTTGAGGTCAACACCCACTGATAAGATGGCATCAATCTCTTTCTGAATTATCTCTTGTGGCAGGCGATAATCCGGGATACCTATCCGCATCATCCCACCAGCTACCGGCAGCTTCTCAAACACCGTTACCTGGTAACCAGCCAATGCCAGGTCATAAGCTGCGGTTAACCCCGTCGGTCCTGAGCCAATTATAGCAACTTTTTTACCATTTGATTCTGACTTCCGCATTCCGCATTCCGCATTCCGCATTTCCCAATCCGCTACAAAACGCTTCAGGCTGGCAATAGCAATCGGCTCATCCACCTTACCACGCATACACTCTGTCTCGCAGGGATGATTACAAACTCGACCGCAGATACCAGGAAAGGGATTCTCACGCCTGATCAAGTCAAGTGCTTCCTTGTATTTGCCTCGGGCAATAAGAGCAACATACCCCTGAACACTGATATTTAATGGGCATTTTGCCTTACATGGCGATGTCCCTCTTTTATCAATGGCAAATGCACCAGGTACTGCCTGAGCATACGGTTTATAGATAGCCTTTCTGGTATCAAGTCCCATATTGAATTCATTGGGCATCTCCACCGGACATTCTTTGGCACAATCCCCGCACCCCGTGCATTTAGTTACATCTATATACCGTGGTTTTTTGCGGACAGACACGTTGAAATTACCAGGGTTACCATCCAAACCAATGACCTCTGATGTAGTCAGCAATTCAATGTTCATATTCCCGGCCACATCAACCAATCTTGGTGACATAATACACATAGAGCAGTCATTGGTAGGGAAGGTTTTATCCAGTTGAAACATCTTACCACCAATGGCCGGTGAGTCCTCGACCAGATAGACACGAAATCCGGCCTCTGCCAGGTCAAGGGATGCCTGCATCCCGCCAATGCCTCCGCCAATTACCATAACTGCGCCTGTTTTTTGATTATTCATAATTTCAATAGCCTCCCTATCTGGTTATAGATTCGCATATCCTGAGTCTTATTCGATAATCTTTGTGCCCATTTTATAAGATATTCTTAGTCCATCTTTCCAGAATACCGCCTGGCAATATTCTCAACATCAGCCATCTTTTTTAAGATCTCCTTTTATGAAATCAATCAACCCCTGAATATCCTCAAGCCCATTTTCAACATCCTCTAAAGAAGCCTCTATCTCACCAAATGGATACTTTTCCTCAAAGTAGTATTGAGTCAGAATATCAAGCAGGTCATAGTATTGGCTAAACAAGGGGTCATGTTTTGTTGCTTCGTCAAGAAGCACCTTTAGATCGTGTATCTTCCTCAGCTTCCAGCCCTTACTTATCAGATAGCCCTTCAGATATTTCTCAACACCCTGCTGAAGCAAGACCCCAACCACATCAGGTGGGCCACCTTTCTCTATGAGTATCTTTACTGCCTCGATGTCATGCCCTGCCTTCTTGTACCATTCTAATGCCTTTATCTTATTGTTATTATCCATATAAAACCTCTCCCTTTTCCATTATCTCCAAGATAAAGTCATCCTTAATCTTCAGTCTATTGTTGAGCTCAGCCTTCGTGAAGACTACTGGTTGGATGGAAACACCCTGAATATCTCTTAATATCTTCCTCACTTCGCAAAACCTATCTGTCCTTCTTTTCTCTGTCTCTTTAATGATAAAAAGATCAATATCGCTCTCTTCTGTTGGTTTACCATAAGCATAAGAGCCGAAAAGAATAATCTTTGAGGGATTGTATGAAACTACTATCTTCTTTACCATTTCTGAAATTAGCTTTTGCACTTTTTTGTCTTCAACCATTAACTTACCTCCAATATTGCCCCTGCATCGTATGAAGAGAGCAGTTCAACCGGGCTAACCAAATGCTTCTTTAGCCACGATTGTGCCTCTTTCATCCCAAATGCCATACCCAACACCTCGGTAAAATAGAGTACTGGCATATTTGCTTCATTTTGCCGCATTTCAAGGTTTGCCTGACACATTGGACAAGCAGTAACAATACATTCTGCCCCTGCTTGCCGGGCCATATTAATAAGCTTCCTAACCAATTCAACTACCACCTGAGTTTGGGGTAAGGATAATCCGGCACCACAGCAGTCTGTCTTGTATGACCACTTCATTACCTCACACCCACAACTCTCAATGAGTCTGTCCATAGACTGGGGTTGTTCAACAGAATCAAAGTTATGCTGGTGAGACGGTCTGGTTATTAAACACCCGTAGTAGGGCACAACCTTTAGTCCCTGCAAAGGATTCTTCACTATTTCCTGAATTCTCTCCACCCCAATTTCATGGTAGACCACATCCAATAGGTGTCTTACCTGAACACTACCTGTCCATTGTCTTCCAACTACCTGCTCCAATTCCTGTCGTTTATCAGCGTCTGCCTTCAATTCCTCATCTGCCTGCTTCAGGTTATGGTAGCAGGCAGAGCAAGGCACAGCAATATCCATACCTGACTCTTGAACAAGTAAAAGATTACGACCACTCAACTGGGTAGCCATATCATGATTCAGGCTATGGGCGGCAGAAGCACCACAGCAATTCCAGTCTGGTATCTCTACAAGCTCTATACCCAATGCCTGACACACCGCCTCTGTTGACTCGCCATATTCCTTGCCCGTAGAATGCAAAGAACAACCTGGATAATAAGAAAATTTCATATCAACCGCACTCCTTTTTTAATTGCCTCCCTTACCACGCCACCTCTTTCTTCTTCCGTTCAAACTCCTCTGGGGTATAACAGAGGGCATCAACCACCTCTACATTTCAACCACCTTATCCATTGTCTATTCTGTCTCCTTGTATTATTGATAGGTTTTGACCTTATCAATGGATTTGCTCTTTTTGAAATTGGTTTTGTCCTTTAACTTTTTATAAGTCTCCTCACCTATTCGTATCTCTCCTGGTTCAGAGTATTTTTCTAAATGCCCGGCATTGGCTATAATGATTCCTTATTATCCGCAATGTTGTCTTCATTCCTCAAAATCTATCCAACCTTTCTTTTTATCAAAGACTATCCGAAATTTGTCAAATATATCCATTCTTCCCATTAACATTGGGACTTCTTCTACTAATGCCCAGGCAATTTTTACCTTCAGCCTTTTACCATTTAATAAAAGGGTAACTTCTTTAATAATATAGGGGACACCTGCACCTGAAATACCTTTTATCTCACGAATAATATCCGCTCTTTCTTGTTTGAATCCAAGGGCTCTACCAAATCGAAAAGGAATCATAGAGATATCAGCTCCAGAATCTATATACATTGGTATCTCTACTCTAAATTTATTCCGTTCTAAAACCACATCAGCCACAGGACGCAAGATTCTCCCCAAACTGCTTTCCTCTTCCTTAAATTCATGCCGAATCATAAAACCAACATCCTTTCATCGGGAACCTTAGCTACAAAGGGAGTCTTATCAGGATATTCCTCTCTTACTTTTCCAAGCATATTTTCGATATCCTCTCCTTTGACCATTACCTTCCCATCTACAATAATTACATACTTATTCTGAAGTCCTTTTTTATCAAGATTAAGGTATGCCTCAAAATTTTTAGTCATTCCTTTTGCCTCCTTCAATTCGATTTTTGATAAAGATAGGTTTTTACTCCATCAATAGATTTGCTCTCTTTGAAATTCGTTTTGTTTTTTAACTTTTTATAAGTCTCCTCACCTATCCGTATCTCTCTACACTCAGAGTATTTTTGTAGATGATAAGCAATGTCCATAACAGTGATTCAGACAGTAGACATCAGACATAAGACTATAGACTTTGTTTATGTAGGAAATTAGGGATATTTGAAAAACCATCCTCAAACCTTAACTCCCTGTGGTTTTTCGCAGCCTTACCTACAGAAGTATGGATAGTCCTCTATGCCTTCATTTTTCTACAATTTCTACCCTCTTTAGTCTGATGTCTGATGTCTATGGTCTACTGTCTGAATCGCAGGTCCATAACAATTTCATTATCTGTTACGCACCTAAGCAGTTAGTCGGTCGTTTTGCTTGACAATTTTTACATTAACTCCTTAAATTTTTCTATTGTTAAATCCGCATCTTCCAGGATATTTTTCAAAACTTCAGGATGAAGAATCTTATTCAAATGATGAGGGATAGTCGCTCTCTTGCCTTCCCTATTTTTATATATTTTATGTTTTCCACTCTGTCGAGCTAAAGAAAACCCTGCTTTTTCTAATGCCCGAATAGCATCAGCAGCAATTATCCTTGGAAGCCTTTCACTCATACCACTACCTCTAATGAGGTTAAGCTGACTAATTCAGGCTGTAAAATCTTCTCACCATCTTCTATTCTGTCCTTTATATGTAATTGGATGGCATCTTTAATATTTCCCAAAACCTCTTCATAGGTATCTCCCTGGGTATAGCACCCCTGAAGCTCAGGACAAAAAGCATAATAACCATCCCTGTCCTTTTCAATTACTGCCGCAAAATGATAAGTGTTCATTTCCTTTCCTCTATCCTCCTGATTTGATAAAGATAAGTTCTGACGCCATCAATGGATTTACTCTTTTTGAAATTCGTTTTGTCTTTTAACTTTTTATAAGTCTCCTCACCTATTCGTATCTCTCCGGGTTCAGAGTATTTTTGCAAATGCCCGGCAATGTCCATAATAATTTTCAGCATAAAAGAAGTTTTTGCGAAGCAAAAATTTGGGTGAATGTTATAAAGCACAAATCTTTTAAAATCTTTTATACTGTATTACGAGATGTCCTGCGATTTTTCACAATAGAAATTACTTCCCCAATAAAGAGAAATGTTAAAATTGAGAATATGCTCGAAATAATAATTTTCATATCTATTCCAATAGTAAATAATACTATCAATGTTATTATTATATTTGCTATAATAGCTAAATTTATTGAAAATGGGAAAACTTTACTCCTAATCCACGAAACAAGTGAAATTATTCCGATAGATAAGGTCAGTGCAGCGAATAAAAATGTAACATCAATAATATTCTTAAGCAAGATGGACAAAATTACTCCTAATGTTGTAAATATGAGCATAAATATTTTCATTAGTTTTACCACAGTATCATTACTAAGATTGAATAGTTTTTGGACATAATCTTGGCAAAAAGCAGACGAAGTTGTAAATATAAAAGTATCTGCTGAGGACATAATAGCTGCAAAAAACGCTACAACTAATAGTCCTGTAAAACCCATTGGTAGTAAAATTCCCAATCCCTCAATTAAAGCAAACTCATTTGATGTATCAATTGCCAATTCAGTTATACGCAAACAAATTAGGGATAATATAACACCCAATACAAAATATAATATTGACGCGGTAACTAAACTTTTTCTTATATCTTTGATACTTTTTGTTGCGTAGACTCTTTGCCAAAGTTCTGCTGAACCCAAGGGAAATAAAAATCCTGTAAGAAAGAAGGTAACTATCTTTCCTATTTCCATTTTTTCTATGTTAGATGTCGAATAGCCAGATAAAGCTCCTGTAAATATAACTATAAGTAGAAGCAAAAAGATAACAATAATACAAAGGTATTGTATAACATCAGTCTTAACCACTGAAGAAAAACCACCAACAACTAAATATACTACAATTATTATTCCCATAAAGATGACTCCAGTTGGAAAAGAGAACCCAGAGATTAGTGTAATAGTTTTCCCTCCACCGATTAAATTTGTTAGAATCCAACCAAACATTGATAAAAAGACCAATATTGAAATTAAATACGCAGAAGTACTTCCATATCTTTTTCTAAAATAATCTGGCAAGGTATAGTAATTATATTTATCAGCTTCAATTTTTAATTTGGAAGCAAAGAAATAGAAAATAAGGTAACCAAATACATATCCTCCAAATAGCCACAATGCATTAAATCCATAAGCAAAGACCAAAGCACTATATGTTAATAATAATCCTGCTCCTACTTTACTTGCTGAAATGGTCATGCAACTTGAAAAAAAACCCAAATTCCGCTCAGATATCAAAAAAGTATTGGTATTTATTCTCCTTTTAAATCTGACACCTACATATAAAATTAATATGGTGTAAAGAAATATAGAGACATAATCAATTATATGTAATTTCATCTTTTTTAACCCTCTTTTTTAATACTTTTTATGTTTTCCTCTAAATCATCATATATCTCCCTGATATCCTGTGAGATATCAGCAATTTGGATTTTTTCCCCTTCTGCATATGTTACTAATGCAGAAGCAATATAAAGGGCATTGAAATTGAACCACAAATTTGCAGAACATTTTGACAGGTAAATAAGATTCTCTAAATATTTGTCTATCTCTGATTCATCCCTCAATGGGGAATCTCCAAATCTCCACCTATTATGAGATACTTGGTTAAATTGGTTAAAAAATATGTTAATGCATTTTGATAACATTTCATACGCTTTAAAGCAATCTTTTTTCTCTTTTATGGCTTCAAGAATTTTCCACAAATTTATTTCATCAAAAATTGGAAGCAATTCACTTACCCAAACTTTTTCTGCAATACCTTTTAACGGTTCTGGCGCTGCTGATTTAAAACCAGTACATGTTAACAACCTTAATTCCTTAATCTCCTTTCCTTGTAGTTCTATCTTTCTCCATTTATTAAATCTTTCACCAATAAAATTTGTAACATAAATATTTGAGGAAATCCCTTTTCTGGAGACTCCCTCAACCCTTTTTGCTACATTTATATCATAACTTGCATACTTTGGAGAATCCTCATAGTTGATAATATGCTTCACCCTCACAACTTCGCCAATATGTACACCACAT
The DNA here is from genome assembly GCA_005239945.1 of Nitrospira sp. Lineage (GTDB taxonomy): Bacteria > UBA9089 > CG2-30-40-21 > CG2-30-40-21 > SBAY01 > SBAY01. Next base: position 2,718 of record SBAY01000204.1, on the reverse strand, counting down.
GCAATTTCTCTTGAGGGTTTCTTATCTCTTATTTTTTTACCGTATAAGGTGATAATAACCAATATAACTTCAAAGTGTAAGCAAATGATAAAGCAGTTACTATATCTTCTATGCAGTCTTTTATATTCTCAATTCTCTTCAAGATTAATATTTCATCTCCAGAAGGATCATATTTTATTTTATCTGTGTTATTTAAATCCCACTCAGAATTAATTTCCTTTTTTATAAAATCTAAAGCTGATTCTCCAGTAAAATAGAGAGATTTAATATAATCGTTTGCATATCGTTCTGGTGTAAGTTCATTGGCAACTTCAGAACTTCCAATTAAATCACAAAATATTATTAAACAAAAACCATCATTTATCATTCTCTAAATCCTCAATTCAATATTTTTCTTAAATCATCATTAATAACTTTTTCAATAAGTGAATATTGAGAATAATCAACTATGTCGTACCCTTCATCTGGAGTAAAATAAGTTATATTTAGAAATGTCTTACATAATAATTTAATTTCATCTTCTGTTGCCCTCAACAAATTTGTTTTTATTCTCGGATGAATAATTACAACAGGAATTGAAAGAAACTTGAAACCTTCAAAAACATTGTAATTGCTATCTATTGGTTCATTTGTATATCGAACATTATATTTATCCATTTTCTTTAACGCCTGCCTGTATAATCTGTGTGGAGTATGCAGATAATTGTAAATAACGATTTTTTTAAGGAAATTTAAATCTCTTTTCTTGGCTAATTCAAGCACAGAGAATAAACCAGAACAATTTATATCTAGATAAAAATCATTATTTGTTGTGTGAAAATTATTGTTAAGAAAATCGAATATGTTGTTTAAATCACCACATGCATTCTCTAAAGATAAAACTCCAGTGCTATTTCCTTGTCCGCTTAAATTAAAAGCAAAAATATTGAATTTATTGTCTTTATTCATTAATTCCACTAATTCTTCTGTATATTTCAAAATACCATAAGAATTTGATAATACCAACAAAGTGGGTTTGCTAGTATCATAATTAGCAGGATTTTGTAAATATTCTAATTTTTTACCCTCCACCTGTAAATAAAACATTTTAAACACCTCCTATAATTTTTCCTAAGCAGAATGTTTTATATCGTTATATCCGAAGTTCGGATATACTTCCAATTTTGGTATATATCCGCATAAGTATTGAGATATACACTTATTTAGATGAAACCTTCCCCAGTTAATGCTAAATTATCCAAGGGTTAAGATCAACTCAAGCCTCCGAGACTCAATCAAAACCGTAATCTTACTAACCTCCAGCGGCTGGACATTACTAATCTTTCCCATTTTCTTTATCCATATCTGATGTCATTTATCTATTTCTCCAAATTTTGTCAGCGATTTCAGTTGTGATTCCTGCCTGTCGCCAAATTGAACTTAGTGTCCCTTGCGGAATACTTTGTTTATTCCTTGGAACAATCACAACACGATTTTTCCCTTGATATTCTCCCGAATAGACATCTTCTTTACTACATCTTTTAAGAGTAATTCCAATTTGGTTTAGTATCCAGGCTACATCATTACTCGACAAATTTTTAGGCATATTCAAATTCCAATGGGATAGCTTTTAATGGCTGCTCGGACATAGTGTGTTCAGGAAATAAAAAATCCTTTAATTCTTTCATTGGGACAGGTCTATAAATTTCATTTTCTCTCCCTTCAGAAACCATATATTCAAGATATGTCTCGATGCCATTTTTCAAGCATTGGATAGCTTCCTTTTTAGTATTCCCACAGGAAGCTATATCTAACTCCACACATAAAGAAGCATACTGATTTTCTTCTTTCTTTACAAGGCAAGTTAATGATTGCATTTTTAACCTCCAGGATTCGTTAAATTCTCTTAATTCGTTTACCTATAAATCCGTAATCTTAAAAACCTCCAACAGCTCTACATCACTAATCTTCATCTTTATCCATAAATTTCTTCCTCATCTCTTTCAAGCCTTATTATTTTCCATTTCCCTAATGATTATTTCTATTTTCTGTTTAAGTTCAGGGATTCTGTTCTGGATAACAGACTAAACGATGTTCCAGTTTACGCCGAAGTAATAATGGATAATCTTATCTCGCATCCCGGCCATCTTTTTCCAGTCAATATCTTTGTGATTTTCCTTAAGTTCGCTGGATAAATTTTTGACCGCCTCACCAATGATTTCAATACTCCTGGTACATCCTCTCTTTAACAATTCGTTAGAAATAAGATCTTCAAAACTAAACCCTTTGGTTTCACTTAAAAGAAAATTTGTCTCGTCAAGAATATGCCTAAGAAAAGGAAGGTTTTGCTTCATACCACTTAACCTTTTTTTCAACATAAGGTTGGATGTAGGGGCTCAAACTACCATTGGTTATAAGTTCTACCCTTTTACCCAATAGATCCTCAAGATAAAACGCTAAATCCATAAAATTATCAAAATCTGGTTTTTCAAACTCTACAAGGAAATCTATGTCGCTATCTTCTTTCTGTTCTCCTCTAACATAAGAACCAAATAATCCTATTCTTTTAACCTGGTACTTCTCTAAAATATCGTTATGTTCTCTTAGTGCCTTCGTTATTTCCTTATCGGTAAGTCTTTTTGTTTGTCGAGTAGACATATTCAACAACCTCCTTTTAATTGCTTAATGCCCCTCACAGAACCGTGCTTGAGGTTTTCCCTCACACGGCTCTTCGGTAAT
>SBAY01000090.1 GCA_005239945.1 Nitrospira sp. | reverse complement strand
TATTACCGAAGAGCCGTGTGAGGGAAAACCTCAAGCACGGTTCTGTGAGGGGCATTAAGCAATTAAAAGGAGGTTGTTGAATATGTCTACTCGACAATTAAAACCATTAGCAGACAGGATATTAGTTGAAAGATTAGAGGAAAAAGAGCAGGTAAAGGGTGGAATTATCATTCCGGATACTGCGAAAGAAAAGCCACAAGAAGGTAAAGTGATTGCTGTTGGGAGTGGGAAGAGATTGGAGAATGGGGAGATAAAGGCTTTGGATGTGAAGGTAGGAGATAGAATTCTCTTTGGAAAGTACTCAGGAACTGAGATAAAACTTGATGACAAAGAATATCTTATCATGCGAGAAGATGATGTTCTTGGGATTTTAGAATAATAAGGAGGTAAGGACAAATGGCAAAACAAATATGTTTTGGAGAAGAGGCGAGAAAACACACTCTTAAAGGGGTGGATATATTAGCCAATGCGGTCAAGGTCACATTAGGTCCTAAGGGAAGAAATGTGGTTTTAGACAAGAAATTTGGTTCTCCGACAATCACTTGTGATGGAGTAACCGTAGCCAAAGAGATTGAATTAGAAAATCCGTATGAGAATATGGGTGTCCAGATGGTTAGAGAGGTAGCCTCTAAAACATCGGATGTAGCAGGTGATGGGACAACGACAGCTACTGTTCTGGCACAGGCTATTTTCCGTGAAGGAAGCAAAAATATTGCCGCTGGTGCTAATCCTATGGCTATTAAACGAGGTATCGAAAAGGCAGTTGAGGCGGTAGTTGAGGAGATCAAGAAAAATTCTAATCCAGTTAAAGAAAAGAAAGAAATGGCACAGGTAGCCACTATCTCGGCACACATGGATACGACTATTGGTAATTTAATTGCCGATGCTATGGAAAAGGTAGGTAAAGATGGGGTTATCACGGTAGAAGAGTCAAAAACCATGACTACTGATATGGAGGTAGTCGAGGGGATGCAGTTTGATAAAGGATATTTATCACCTTATTTTGTGACTGATGTAGAACGGATGGAATGTGTCTTAGAGGAGCCATTAATCCTGATTCATGAGAAGAAAATATCGGTGATGAAGGACCTTTTACCTATTCTGGAAAAGATAGTTCAGATGGGCAAATCATTTTTAATCATTGCCGAGGATATAGAAGGGGAGGCATTAGCCACCTTAGTGGTTAATAAGATTCGTGGGACATTAAAATGTGCGGCGGTAAAGGCCCCTGGCTTTGGTGATAGACGCAAGGCAATGTTGGAAGATATTGCTATTTTGACGGGTGGAAAGGTTGTGGCTGAAGAATTAGGGATTAAATTAGAGAACCTTCAAATCAAGGATTTAGGACAGGCAAAGAGAATATCTATTGATAAAGATAATACAACTATCGTTGAAGGTGCAGGTGATACCTCAGACATTAAGGCGCGAATATCACAAATCAAAATACAGATTGGCGATACTACCTCTGATTATGACCGTGAAAAGCTTCAAGAAAGATTAGCCAAATTAGCCGGTGGTGTAGCGGTGCTTAAGGTAGGTGCGGCTACAGAGATTGAGATGAAAGAGAAAAAGGCACGCGTTGAGGATGCACTCCATGCTACAAGAGCAGCGGTTGAAGAAGGTATTGTTCCTGGTGGTGGAGTAGCCTTATTACGAACTCAAGGTGTAGTCGAAAACCTTAAATTAGAAGGGGATGAAAAGGTTGGGGCTAACATTGTCAAGCGAGCTTTAGAAGAACCGTTGAGACAAATTGTTGAAAATGCAGGTTTCGAAGGCTCGATAGTGGTAGAAAAGGTAAGAAGTAACAAGGATTATAGTTTTGGATTCGATGCCTCAGAAGACGAATATACGGATTTAGTCAAAGCAGGTATAATTGACCCGGCAAAGGTAACTCGTTGTGCCTTACAAAATGCCGCCTCGATTTCTGCCTTGATGCTGACGACCGAGGCATTGGTTACAGATATTCCTGAAAAGAAAGAGAAAATGCCTCCTATGCCCCCAGGCGGCGGATACGGGGATATGTATTAAACGAGTACAGAGTGTGGAGCGAAAAACATAGAATAGAGGAGAAGAAAGAAGGAGTGGGAAGTATAGAGTTTCCCACTCCTTACTTTTATTATAAACTTATAGGTTTTATAACTCCTATAAAAGAAGGTGACCAATATGCCAACTTATGAATATGAATGTTTAAAGTGTGGACAAAGATTTGACTATTTTCAAAAAATGACGGATGAGCCTATTAAAATATGCTTGCAATGCAGTGGAGAAGTCAAAAGGATAATTAGCGGCGGGGGAGGATTTTTATTTAAAGGTACAGGATTCTATGCAAGTGATTATCGAAGTAAAAGTTATGTAGAGGCTGAAAAAAAGGAAATCGGCTACAAAGAACCTACACCTAAAAAACCAGATAAAGAAGTGAAAAGTGAAAAGTGAAAAACGAAAAGGGAAGATAAAAATATAGCACTTATTAACCAAAAACGCTCATGTATATTTATGAGTATGTATTTCCCCTTAGAAAAGAATAACTTTACCCACAAATTTTACACGCCTCCCGCGATTACTTTTTAATTGACTTAATTTTTATTATAAGGTATAATTTTAGAAAATAAACTCAGGAAAAACAGGAGGTTGAAAATGGCAGAAGATAAAATTATGGTAGGGATTTTAATGGGTAGTGATTCTGACCTTAAGGTGATGAGCCAGACAATTAAGGTTTTAGAGTCTTTTGGAATTAGATATGAGGTAGTTATTACTTCTGCTCATAAGACATTAAAGAAGACAATAGACTATTCACAAACGGCACAGGATAGAGGCATAGAAGTAATAATCTGTGGTGCGGGATTATCCGCGGCCTTACCAGGAGTAGTAAGTTCACAGACACTTCTACCGGTGATTGGGGTGCCTCTTGCCAGTGAACAATCTTTTGTTGAAGGACTTGATGCCTTATATTCTATCTTACAGATGCCAGGTGGAATTCCAGTGGCTACTATGAGTGTTGGAGAATTGGGGGCTAAAAATGCCGGGTTACTAGCCATACAAATTTTAGCCTTAAAACATCCTGTCATCTATTCTGAATTAAAGAAATACCGTGATAGATTAGCAAACGAGTTAGCAGAGAAAAATAAAAAATTTGACGAGTTAGGTTATAAAAAATATTTAGGGTAATGGGGTTAGTCAACGGATACAAATTTTACTCGTGTATGTGGGATATTTGGGCTTGAGGGGTCAGGAGTGAGCTCTCGTCGGCTTGGAGACACCACTAAATCCATATCTTCCATTGGAATTGCACCAAGTAATACCTCATCGCCAAGCACAAGTGCGCCGACATAAGAAAACCTTTTTCCAAAACTAACCCGGATAGGCTCAACATAGGGAACATTCTTATTTCGGCCATCTGCCATTGAGACTTCGCGCATCGATTCTGTTTCGAGCTCAAGTTGCAAGGCAACATGCTCAGGAATACATAACATCAATGCACCTGTATCAACAAGTGCCTTTACCTTAACAGGTTCCAGGTCGGATTTTCTTGGGTTGTTAAGAACAATTTCTGCAAATACATGACCTATATGTTATCTCCTCCCTTGTAATGCCTCAGTTACCGGTTGGTAAGCTATAAGTTATCAGATTACGATTATAATTTTGGATTTTGGATTTTCGATTTTGGATTGAGGAATTTTAATATCCTTAATCCAAAATCGAAAATCCAAAATCCAAAATTTCATTTGGTATTAACT
>SBAY01000071.1 GCA_005239945.1 Nitrospira sp. | reverse complement strand
TAGGCATTTTTTCTTCCCTCCCGATAAATATATCGGCAGAGAAGAGATAATCTTAAGCAAAATCAATGCTTGAGAGAAAAACGCAAAAGTTCAGTCATAATTTTTAATTACTCAACCTCCTTGTTTTTATAATTTTAAGTTTGGATCAGCGTTTAATGAAAGTGGGGCAAATTCATCCCGCTGATATTGGACATATCCTAATCCAGCAATCATTGCCGCATTATCGGTACATAACTTGATAGAAGGATAATAGACCATCATCCCTTCTTTTTGTGCTTCTTCAGATAATCTTTGTTTAAGGCGGGTATTAGCCGCTACACCGCCGCACAAGATGATATTCTTTAGTTGATTATCTTTTGCCACTTTAACTGTTTTGTCAATTAGGACATCTACGATTGCCTCCTGAAAACTGGCAACAATATCTTTCTGGGACAAGCATTGCATATTATTTTGACTTAAACCCCGTAAAAAATATATCAAGGATGTTTTTAAGCCACTCAGGCTGAAATCAAATGCCCTTTTTCGCCATAATGCGCGTGGGAATTTGACCGCCTGTGAGTTTCCTTCCTTTGCCAGAATATCGATTATTGGCCCTCCAGGATAGCCTAAATCAAGTAATTTAGCCGCTTTATCAAACGCTTCACCAACAGCATCATCTATAGTTCTGCCTAATAACTTATAGTTTCCCCATTCATTTACCTGAACCAATTCCGTATGTCCACCAGAAACAACCAAAGCTATTGCCGGTAGACAAAGAGGTAGCACCTTTACCAGTTGTGGATTGTCCAAATATGTAGCATAGATATGTCCTTCTAAATGATTTATACCGAGCAAAGGGATATTTTGGGAATAAGCAAGTCCTTTAGCAAAAGATAGCCCTATGAGTAAAGAGCCAACTAATCCGGGACCATAGGTTACCGCACAAGCAGAAATATCAGATAAATTTACCTTTGCCTCAGACAATGCCTCTTCTACAACCAGATTAATACACTCGATGTGTTTCCTTGAGGCAAGCTCTGGTACCACACCTCCAAATCTGCGATGAACATCTATCTGCGAAGCAACGATGTTAGATAAAATATTTTGTCCATCTTCAACAACAGATGCCGCAGTTTCATCACATGAAGTCTCAATACCTAAAATTAACATTGGAATATACCTCATTACGGAATTTTCGATTTTCGATTTTCGATTTTCGATTGAGGATTGAATTAGAAATTTTGGATTTTTTCAATCGAAAATCGAAAATCGAAAATTATTTCTCTACCTACGGTAACAGGCAACAAAATGTTCTTCACCAAGATTTTTAAGTTCCGGCATTTGCCTTTTACAAATATCTTCTACCTGCGGACATCTTGTCGCAAATCGACATTCTGGTCCTGGATTAATTGGTGTAGTAATCCCTCCTTTTATCTCGAGCCTTTTTCGTTTGGACATTGGATCTGGTATAGGGACGGCTGACAATAATGATTTGGTATAGGGATGTTGTGGATTTTTAATCACCATTTCTGTTGGTCCCTTCTCCATGAGTTTACCTGAATACAGGACAGCTAATTCATCACACATATACCGGGCTACGGCCAGGTCATGGGTAATAAAGAGATAAGTGAGGTCAAACTTATCCCTTAGCTTCAAAAGTAGATTCATTACTCCAACCCTGATGGAGGCATCTAACATAGATACAGGCTCATCAGCCACAATAAATTTTGGCTCAATAACTAACGCCCGAGCAATAGATACTCGTTGACGCTGACCACCACTTAATTCATGCGGAAATCTAAACATAAATTCCTGGGGAGGGGTAAGTTCTACTACCTCTAAAACTTGAGAAACCTTCTCTTTCCTTGAAATCGAATCTCCTATTTGCTGAATTACTAACGGCTCAATAATCGTATCCATAACAGTCATCCGGGGATTTAGAGATTCATACGGGTCCTGAAATATCATCTGAACAGTCTTGCGAAATCTTTTCAATTCCCGCTTTTTAAGGTGCGCTATGTCCTGGCCATCAATAAAGATATTTCCAGAAGTAGCCTCAAGTAACCTGACAAGTAATTTTCCACAAGTGGTCTTTCCACTGCCGCTTTCTCCAACTAATCCAAGAATCTTTCCCTTGTTAATCGAAAAGGTTATATCATCCACTGCCTGGACGAATTTATCCGCTTTACTCCAAAATTTGTGTTGAACCGGGAATGATTTCCTTAGTTTTCTTGCTTCAATCATTACCTCTTTCATTATAGCCTCCAAACAGAAGACTTAGTCTTGTTCCTATAACATGGCATATTATTATTCTTCCACCTGTTCCCCAATGTAGATATGTCGTTCAAGCAGTTTATCATAATCAGCCCAGTTTTTATCCTTCTCCTTTTCAATTATCTGAATAAATCTATTCACCTGGGCATTAAGATTATCTACATAATGGAGGGCACAAGCCTCAAGGGTCTTTGGTCTTTTAGGGCTACCCCATTCATATTCGCCATGATGACTTAACAATAGATGGGACATACGCATCTTCAGGTTTTTTGGGAATCCGGGGATTGAAAGCATCTTTTCCCTGACTACCCTTTCTCCCATGATGATATGCCCGATTAATCTTCCTTCATCTGTGTAATCAAGTATCCTGGTAAATCTTAATTCTTCCATCTTGCCAATATCATGTAAAACAGCACCGGTAAGTAGAAATTCACGGTCTATTTGAGGAAATATTTCACAGACTATCTCACATATCTTTATAACCTCATAAGTATGTTCGACCAATCCACCTAAATAGCAATGGTGTAAGGATTTTGCCGCCGGACTTTTTTTGAATAAGGAGACAAACTCCTCATCCTTAAAAAATGAGGCAAGAAGGGACCTTAAATAAGGATTTTGAATCTCAATCGATTTAATATAATCAAATAATTTATCCACATCCTTTGAGGTTTTGGGTAAAAAATCACCTGTTTCATACCCATCTACCTTCAGGAGGTTAGTTACCTTTAATTGGGGTTTATCATTATATAATTCAACTCGGCCATCTAATAAAACAACATCCCCTTCTTCAAACTTCAAGGCAATCTCCTCTGCCTTATCTCATACCTTTGCCTCCATCTGGCCTGTTTTATCGGCAACAAGAAGTGTCAGAAACTTACCAGGTTTATTCTTGAAATCCCGCAGTTGCTTCTTATGCACTATAAATTGACTTCTGACCACATCCCCATCTTTCAAATCAATAATAAATTGCTTTGGCATACCAACCTCCTCATTAAGCGTTTATCTATCAGCCAATATCAGAAAAATCGAGGCGAAAAAGAGATAGTAGTTACTATGCGTGTTATTATAACAAAAATATAAGTAGGTGTCAAGTTAAATTCGGGTAATCTTCTTGAAAATCCGATATAAGGATAGATGAAAAAATTTGTCAAAAAATTTAATAATTGGTTGCAATAATCCCAGGGGAAGTTTGTTATAAGCTTACCAT
>SBAY01000333.1 GCA_005239945.1 Nitrospira sp. | reverse complement strand
GACACAGGCGAAGCCTACCCTTTTTAAATTAACATACCATCTTGTACACAAATCGTACCTTAAAAAGAAAAACCCTGAAAATTTACTCTTCAGAACTGAGATATTAAAATAATCCTTGACAAAAAATAAAATATGTGATATACTTTAATAAAAAAAGGTGGAAATGAAGAAAGATATTCAGTTAGAAGAAGATCTAAATCTTGATTTCCTGGAAGAGGTTTATCGTCTTCCGGGTGGACAGATGATTAAAGACTGCATCCAGTGTGGGACTTGTAGTGGCTCCTGCCCAGCCAGCTATGAAATGGATTATGCCCCAAGACAACTATTTGCTATGATTCGAGCGGGATTGCGGGATGAGGTCCTCAGAAGCAATACTATCTGGACTTGCTGCTCATGTTATCTCTGTACAGTCCGCTGCCCCAGGCAAATTAAAGTTACCGACATTATGTATGCCTTGAAATCCTTAGCCATCAAGGAAAGGAAATATTCACGGGAAACTAAAGGCCCTGTGCTGGCAAAAAACTTTGCCTTTCTGGTTGATAAACTTGGTAGAAATCAGGAAACCTACCTGACCACCATCTTCTTCTTCTCGACTAATATCTTCAAGATGCTTGGACAGATTCCTCTGGCAACCAAACTTTTTTTTCAGAATAGGTTGCCTCTTTTTTACAAAAGGATCAAAAACCTTTCTCAACTGCAAGATATCATTAGCAAAATAGAGAAACTTGAGAAGGAGGGCAAATGAAGTACACCTATTTCCCCGGTTGTTCTTTAGAGGCGACGGCATCACCTTATCAAACCTCCATATCAGCCGTTTCATCCCTGTTTGGGCTTGAGTTCGAAGAATTAAAGGACTGGAGCTGTTGTGGAGCTACTGCTTATATGTCCATTAAAGAGATAACCGCCTTTGCCATCTCAACTCGAAATCTGGCTTTAGCCGAAAAACAGGGGAATGACCTGGTTTCTCCTTGCAGTGCCTGCTTTACTAACCTTAACAAAACTAATACCTATCTGCGCGAATTTCCCGAACTGAAAGAAAAGATAGATATTGTTTTAAACGAGGCAGGGTTACAATACAGCGGTAAAGTGAACATCCGCCATCTATTGGATGTCTTTATCCGCGATGTAGACTATGAGCAATTAGCCGCAAAGGTTAAGGTCAGATTAGAAGGATTAAAGGTAGCCCCTTATTATGGCTGTCAGATAGTCAGACCAAAGGCTATGTTTGACGACCCAGAGATGCCTGTCTCTCTTGACCGGCTTATCTCACACCTGGGAGCTCAACCGGTGCACTTCCCGATGAAGAGCCGTTGTTGTGGAGGCTCATTGAGTGTGACCAAAGAAAAACTTGGCTTGCGAATGATCAAAAATATCCTTTTATGTGCGGCTCAAAATGAGGCTGACTGCCTCGTTACTGTCTGCCCTATGTGTCAGATTAACCTGGATGCCTATCAGAAAAAGATTAATAAAAGATATAAAGAAAAATTCTCTATACCTATACTTTATTTTACCCAGTTAATGGGATTAGCCTTTGGTTTACCGGCTAAAAAATTGGCTCTGAACAAAACTATCGTGCCGGTAGAGCCGGTGTTGGGCAGATATTATTCATAGTTATAGGACTTATAGGTCCTATAAGTCTTATATGACCTATTCTGTCAAGGAGAAAAGGAAAAGAGATGACTCAGAAAATTGGTGTTTACATCTGTCATTGCGGCATTAATATTGCCGGCCAGGTTGACATCGAAGAGGTAGTCAAGTTTGCCTCTACCTTAAAGGATGTAGCGGTAGCCAGAGACTATAAATTTATGTGTTCTGACCCGGGGCAGGATTTAATTAGCCGAGACATAAGTGAATTAGGATTGGACCGGGTAGTCGTTGCGTCCTGTTCGCCCCTGATGCATGAGCTAACCTTCCGACGGGTTTGTGCCAAAGCAGGTCTTAATCCCTATCTTTTTCAGATGGCAAATATCAGGGAGCATTGTTCCTGGGTAACGGCTGATAGGCTAAAGGCTACTGAAAAGGCAAAGGTTATTGTTTCTGCGGCGGTAACCAGGGTAATTTATCATACCCCACTTGAACCACAAAAGGTAGCGGTTAATCCAGATGTGTTGATTGTTGGTGCTGGGATTGGTGGTATTCAGGCGGCTTTAGATATAGCTAATGCCGGTAAAAAGGTCTATTTGGTGGAAAAAGAGCCTTCCATTGGTGGTCAGATGGCTAAATTGGATAAAACCTTTCCTACCTTAGACTGTGCCGCCTGCATTCTGACACCAAAGATGAGTCAGGTAGGACAACACGAAAATATCACCCTGCTTTCTTATAGCGAAGTAACCGATGTTTCCGGGTATGTAGGTAATTTTAAGGTCAAGGTTAAAAAGAAAGCACGCTTTGTTGACCTTGCCAAATGTAGCGGTTGTGGTGAATGTACTAAGGTTTGTCCTGTTGAACGATATAACGAATTTGACGAGGGGTTGAGCAGTCGCAAGGCTATCTACATCCCCTTTCCTCAATCCGTCCCCAATAAATTTGTGATTGATAAATCAGGCAGTTCACCCTGTCGGGTTGCCTGTCCGGCTGGTGTCAATGCTCAAGGCTATATTGCTCTTATCTCCCAGGGGAAATTCAGAGAAGCCCTGGAGGTAGTGCGTAGAAACATACCTTTCGTAGGAGTCTGCGGCCGGGTCTGCAATCATCCTTGCGAAATAGACTGCGAGCGGGCAAAGGTGGAAGAATCTATATCCATCCGGGCACTGAAGGCCTTTATTGCCGATTATGAGCTAAAGGCTGGTAGAGAGAAGGCAACCCCGGTGGAGCGAACAAAAGAAGATAAGGTAGTTATTGTTGGTGCGGGCCCCGCTGGGCTGGCTTGTGCCTACGACCTGGTCAGGAAGGGATACCCGGTAACGGTGCTTGAAGCCCTACCGATGGCTGGTGGTCTACTGCACTATGGCATCCCCGAATACCGCCTACCAAAGGAGGTTCTGGATAACGAGCTCAACTACATAAAAGAACTGGGGGTGGAAATCAAAACCAATACCCCGGTAACAGATATAGCCAGGCTCTTCGAACAGGGATATAAATCGATATTCTTGAGCACGGGTTGCCAGGAAAGCATGAAGATTAATATTCCCAACGAAGATGCCAGGGGTGTATTATATGCCCTTGACTTCCTTAAACAGGTGAATTCAGGACAGAAGGTTAGCCTGGGTCAGCGAGTGATAGTCATAGGTGGAGGGAGTGTGGCCATCGATTGTGCCAGGGTAGCCACTCGCCTTGGGGCTAAAGAAGTACATCTGGTTTGTCTTGAGTCGCGGGACCTTACCTGTAAAGACCGGATGCTTGCCCAGGACATGGAAATAGAAGAGGCTGAGGAAGAGGGAGTGCTGATTCATCCTTGTTTGGGAGCTAAGGGTATTCTGCTCAAGGATGGTAAGGTTAGTGGATTAGAGACGGTAATCTGTACCTCGGTTCGCGATGAAAGTGGTAGGTTTGCTCCAAAATATGGACAAGGTTCGGCACCCACTATAAACGCCGATACAATAATAATTGCCATTGGACAAAAAGCAGTGGCAAAAGATTTTGCAGAGGTAGAGAGACTCCCTTATGGTACCATCAAGGTAGATGCCACTACACTGCAAACGAATATCGATGGTGTCTTCGCTGGTGGGGATGTAGTCGCAGGACCCAGCGATGTTATTGCTTGCATTGCGGCGGGTAAGGAAGCCGCTATCTCCATTGACCGCTATCTGTCGGGGTTAGACCTTAGTGAGGGTAGACCCAGGGTGATAGAAAGGGTTAAGGAGGTCCCTAAAGAGAGGGTGAGCCCCCAACCAAGAGCCATGATGCCTTTGCTCGGGTTGAAAGAGCGTAGAGACTCCTTTGCCGAGGTAGCACTGGGTTTTGACGAAAAAACCGCTATGGAGGAGGCGAAACGCTGTTTAAACTGCGCGGCCTGCTCTGAATGCCTGGAATGTGTTAAGGTCTGTGAGCCTAAAGCCATCAATCACGAAATGCAGGACGAGATGGTTGAAATTGATGTCGGTTCGATAATTGTTACTACCGGTCTTGTGCCTTTTGACCCAACCCCACTTGTCCAATATGGCTATGGCAGGTTTGACAATGTCTATACCAGTCTGGAGTTTGAACGGTTGAATCATGCGGCTGGTCCTACCGGTGGCAAAATCTTACTCAAGGATGGCAAAGAACCAAAATCAGTAGCTATTATTCATTGTGCCGGCAGTCGGGATGAAAATTATCACCCATACTGCTCACGGGTTTGTTGTATGTATTCCCTTAAATTCGGGCATCTGCTCCGCGAAAAGGTGCCTGATGCTCAAATATATGAGTTTTACATCGATATGCGCTGTTTTGGTAAGAAATACGAGGAGTTCTATGGCCGAATGTTAAAAGAAGATATTCGGTTCATTCGAGGTAGAGCCGCGGAGGTGTTGGATTTTACCATTTACAAAAGTGAACTCGGTAAATTGGTTATTCAGTGTGAAGATACCCTAATAGGCAAGATACGGCGTATTCCGGTTGATATGGTTATTTTGAGTGTTGCCCTGGAGGCAAGAAATGATGCCCGGCAGGTGGCTAAACTATTTTCTATTTCCCAGGATGCAGATGGGTTTTTCATAGAAAGGCATCCCAAACTTGACCCGGTCAGGACCATGACCGATGGGGTGTTTATAGCTGGCTGCTGCCAGGGGCCTAAGGATATTCCGGATACCGTGGCTCAAGCCCAAGCCGCCGCCGCCTGTGCCCTGTCCATGATTTCTAAAGGGGTGATGGAAATAGAGCCAATTACCTCCCGGATAGATGAAAAAAGATGCGCTGGGTGTAGAACCTGCGAGGCTATGTGCCCTTATTCGGCCATCGAATATAAAACAGAAGATAAGGTTTGTCAGATTAATGAGGCTATTTGTAAGGGCTGTGGCTCTTGTGCGGCGGTCTGCCCAGCAGGAGCAATAACCAGTCATCATTTTACCAGAGAGCAAATTATGGCTGAAGTTGAAGGAGTGGTAATATAAGAAATTTTGGATTTTGGATTTTCGATTTTGGATTGAGGAATCTTATATCTTCAATCCAAAATCGAAAATCCAAAATCCAAAATAGGAAAAATGGGGGAAGAAAATGAATAATTTCGAACCAAAGATTGTTGGCTTTTTATGTAATTGGTGTTCTTATCGCGGGGCCGATTTAGCCGGGACATCTCGCTTGACTTATGCCCCTAATCTGCGGGTTATTCGAGTGATGTGCTCAGGCAGAATTGAACCGCTCTTTGTTATCAAGGCATTTAAGGAAGGGGCGGATGGCGTTCTTATCTGTGGCTGTCATCCTGGCGACTGCCATTACTCGGAAGGCAATTATAAGGTTATGAGAAGGGTACCTCCTCTAAAAAAGATGCTTGAGCAATTTGGTATTGAGCCTGAGCGACTCAGAGTAGAGTGGGTATCTGCGGCAGAAGGAGAAAGGTTTGCGGAAATAGTCAATGATTTCACTCGAAAAATAAGCGAACTTGGACCAATTAAATAATTTTGGATTTTGGATTTTCGATTTTCGATTGAGGATATAAGATTCCTCAATCCAAAATCGAAAATCCAAAATCCAAAATAGGAAAAATGGGGGAAGAAAATGGCTAAACTAAAGTTTGCTTTCTATTGGGCGGCTACCTGTGGTGGATGTGAAGAGGCCGTAGTCGATATTAACGAAAAGATATTGGATGTGGTTAATTTAGCCGATATTGTCTTCTGGCCGGTGGCACTGGATTTTAAATATAGCCACATCAAGGCTATGGAGGATAAGTCGATTGATGTCTGCTTCTTTAACGGGGCTATCCGGAATGAGGAGAACGAGCAAATGGCCTGCCTCCTACGGCAGAAAACCAGGGTAATGGTGGCTTTTGGGGCGTGTGCCTGCTTTGGCGGAATACCCGGGCTGGCAAATTTTACCAATGCCGAGGCCATTTTCAAACGGGTCTATCAGGAAACACCCTCTACCCATAATCCTGAGGCAGTAGTTCCTCAAGAAGACTTTGAAACAGAAGAAGGTAGGCTAAACCTTCCCCGGTTTTATGATACGGTCAAGCGGCTCAGGGATGTCATTGAAGTAGAGTATTTTCTACCTGGCTGTCCACCGCCAGCGGAATTAATCCTTGCCGCTGTTACAGCTATTGCTGAGAACAAACTTCCCCCAGTGGGCGCGACTATTGCCGGAGCAAAAACCCTTTGTGATGAATGCGACAGGGAAAAGGATAAGAAGGTAGTAACAGAATTCAAGCGGCCTTATGAAATAATTCCGGATACCAGGAAATGCTTGTTAGAGCAAGGGATAATATGTGCTGGCCCAGCTACCAGGGCAGGCTGTGGGCAAAGATGTATTAATGCCAATATGGGTTGTCGGGGCTGCTTTGGCCCACCCGAAGGGGTAATCGACCAGGGGGCGGCTCTGTTAAGTGCCTTATCATCCATCTGTGAGATAAAGGATGAGTCGGAATTAAAGAAGATTAAACCGCTTATCCTTGACCCGGCTGGGCTTGTCTATCGCTTCAGCCTGCCGGATTCATTGCTGAAAAGTAAGCGGTCAGTTATCAGCGGTTAGCTATAGGATTTATAGGACTTATGATTTCCCTTAGAAAAAGGAGAAAAATATGAAACGAATTACCATTGACCCAATAACCAGATTAGAAGGACACGGCAAGGTGGAGATATTTCTTGATGATGCCGGAGATATCCAGAGAGCATTCTTTCAGATACCGGAATTGCGTGGGTTTGAAAAATTCTGCGAAGGGAGACCGGCCGAGGAAATGCCTCAGATTACAAGCCGTATTTGTGGTGTCTGTCCTACGGCACATCACATGGCTTCGACTAAGGCTCTGGATGCCTTGTTTGGTGTTGAACCACCCTCAGCCGCCAAAAAACTGCGGGAACTTATGTATTCTACCTTTATGGTTGAGAACCATCTGCTTCATTTCTTCTTTCTGGGTGGACCTGATTTTATAGTTGGACCTCTGGCACCGGCTGGAGAACGAAATATACTGGGCGTTATCGGCAAGGTTGGCAGTGAAAATGCCCTTAAACTTATAAACCTGCGTAAGCAATGCCGGGAAATCCTGGCTCTAATTGGCGGTAAACCGGTCCATCCTGTTTGTGGCCTGCCGGGGGGTATGTCAAAACCTATCACTAAAGAAGACGCCCAGGGAATTATCAAGGTGGCTAACGAAGCTATTGACTTTGCCCAATTTACCCTGCAGGCTTTCAATGATATAGTTCTGGCTAATAAAGATTATGTTGGGCTTATCACCGGCGATATTTACTACCACCAGACATATTACATGGGCATGGTGGATAAGAATAATAAGGTTAATTTTTATGATGGTGATATTCGGGTGGTTGACCCGGATGGGAAAGAAGTGGCTAAGTTTAAGCCCTCTCAATATCTGAACTATGTTGAAGAACATGTAGAACCGTGGACCTATATAAAATTCCCCTATCTGAAGCAAATAGGCTGGCAGGGGTTTGTTGATGGGAAAGAAAGCGGTGTCTACCGGGTAGCACCATTAGCCCGACTGAATGTTGCCGAAGGTATGGCTACCCCACTGGCTCAGGAACACTATGAAAAGATGTATCAGGTCTTAGGTGGTAAACCGGCTCATAATACCTTAGCCTATCACTGGGCCAGGCTTATCGAAACACTTTATGCCGCCGAAAGGATGTTGGAATTAGCCTCAGATGAAGCGGTTACTTCGCCAAATGTCCGGAATATTCCGACACAAATCCCAACCGAAGGAATAGGTGTAGTCGAGGCCCCCAGAGGGACACTCTTCCATCATTACAAGACAGACGAAGATGGGGTTTTGATGTCAGTTAATCTGATAGTAGCCACCCAAAATAATGCCGCTGGTATATGTATGTCCATAGAAAAGGCGGCTAAGGGATTAATCAAACAGGGGAAGGTTGATGATGGCTTGCTTAATATGATTGAGATGGCATTTCGAGCTTATGACCCTTGTTTTGCCTGTGCTACCCATAGCCTTGTCGGTCAAATGCCGCTGAAGGTTAATATCTACGATACAAACAAATGCCTGATAAAAACACTCAAACAAGGATGAAAAAGGAAATGGAGGAAATGGGGTCGGACCTTGAATGGAGGAAATGGGGTCAGACCTTGATTATCGAGGAAATGGGGTCAGACCTTGATTATGGAATACACTTAAATTTTGTCTAACCAATCGCTGCACCTGACCCTCGCTTCGCTCGGGTAGGTGAGCTTGGTCGTTAGGCATATAAAAAAATCGGTAAAATAAGAGGTAAACAATGCAGTATCTCCCTGTATTATGGAATCGGCCAATGACTATATCAACCTGGATTTGTTTAAGGATAATAATTGGAGTAACTATTCTTTTAAAAGGGGTATTTATGTGGATGGATCAGAGAGCGGGTTGGCCAAAACATATAGTCATTGGAAGTATTTTAAAAATTGTCCCTAATGTCTTATTTGTCAATCTGCTTACCTTATTCTGTTATTTATATGGACTAAAAGGATATTCAGTAGATAACCAGGGAATTACTATCAACCGACATCGTGGAGAGTTTACTATCCTCTTTTTTATTATCACTTTTTTTATTATTTTTATGCCCATGCACTTGCCTGCTCAAGATAAAGTTTTGTCAAGGAATGATGTAATTAGCGCTACGGCAGTCGCTTTTCTTCCTATGTTTATTGAAGAAGACCTTGCAAGTTGGATACCTAAGATTGAAACACCAATAGCATTTCGTTATGGAGTACCACCACTTGCAGCAGTTAGTTTTCTTTGCTTGGAAGATTCTAAAAAAGCATTAAAATATGGAAGTCTTGATGCAGCAGCTATGAGTACAGCTTATCTTTTAAGAAATGAGTGGCCTCTTTCCAACATTTCCTGGATAACAGGACACCACTTTTCCTATTTAACTCAGTATGAGGTATACAAATCTGCTCGTAATCTGGCAGATACATCTGGTTATCAACTAAAATGGGAACCCGTTGATATGCACAGCGCTCTTCTATCTCCTTTTAACTTTAAATTTCTAAAAGATTCTGAAGTTTTATATCCTTTCGTATTACCACTTTTAGGATACTTCATCCTTAACTATATTGAGCATGGTCCACCTTCCTTACCAAAAGGTGACTTTGAATTGCGGGGAAAGCAATATTCAAGGAATACTGGTTTATCTCTTTTTGTTTTAGAGTCATTCTATCGTGCTTACTGGGCGGGAATTGGAGAAGAGGCGCTTTATAGAGGGTGCCTTTTGCCTGAATTATCAGAAACATTTGGTATAAAAAAAGGTATTGCTTTAAATACCCTTCTTTTCGTACTTATTCATTATGAAAAGGGAATGAGTTTCAAAGAGTTTATTCATAGAGCATTCTTAATAACACCTGGTACTGCGTATATATGCTATCTCTCATATAAGAACAATTTTGATTATCGAAAGGTTGCTTTTCAACATGTATGGAGTGATTTCTTTTTCGAAGGTATAAATTTCTTGTTTAAGGGGCCTGAAGCAGTTATGGGCAAGTCAAATTGTGCCACTATAAACCCTAGGGGTATAAAAATACAACTTTTTTCCTATTCGTTTTGATGAAAAAGCAAGACAGGAAGTTGTGAAAAAAAAGAGGAAGACATTAAGGTAAGAGAGAAATAGGAGAGTAAAACAGTTTTACGCAACTTTTTTAATATCAAGCGATAACGAATAAAATATTTCAACATATTTTGTTTAACCAATCGCTGCACCTGACCCTCGCTTCGCTCGGGCAGGTGAGCTTGATCGTCAGATTGTGTGAAAACTCTCAATTCATCTTTCCTTAATATGGTAATGTAGAGATGTGTAAAAAATTCCAGTAGTGGATTTCAAGAATCAGGGGAAAGAAGTAAAATATTTGTATTTTTTGCTTGACTTTCTCTCCTAATTATGATATAATAACTTATTAAAAGACAATGAGTTAAAT
>SBAY01000080.1 GCA_005239945.1 Nitrospira sp. | reverse complement strand
GTTTGGTTGGATTTAACAGCAGAAAAAGGTTAATTAAAAAGGCGTAAGAAAAAGAAGGGGTAGGAAACTTTTAGTAGAGAAAGCATAGAGAAAGGGACACATCCCATAGGATTAAAAATATCAAAGATATGGGATGGGATGTGTCCCGAAGGGTAGAATCCTTGCTGGAAGTAGAATCAGAAGAAGACGTAAGAACAATTAAAAATGAGACCGGTAACAACAATAAGAGTGCTTGAGAAGTTGATGCTGAAAGATTTTGTAGACTTCTCAAGCACTCAAATCGTGAATTGAAATACGGCCTGAGTTATGACAAAAATTCCTTGCATTATTAGAACATTTAGTGTATAGTATAATAAGAATAAGAAAAAGCGGTGGCTTGCCACCGCTTTCGGGGAATGTTCTCAGGCTTTGGCAGGAAAAAGCGAGAGCAAGGAGATGGCATTTGGCGGCAGACCTTCTGCTCTGGCACTCTCGCACTCCACACGATTTAACGCAACCTACCAATTTCGGATACTCACAAATTCAAATGTCATGGAACACTATCAGTTAATGAGGAGGTAGAATGAGACAGACTTTTTTACTTTTGTTTATGCTTTTGTTAGCAAAAGATGGGTTTGCTAATGAAGTCCTTATTTTAGATGATTTCAATGATGGAAGCATGGTTAATAATTTTGGTGGTTCAGGAGGGGGATTCGATAGCCTTCCACCAAATAATCCTGCAACCGGCACCTGCATCGCTAAAGTCTATAACGCTAACCCGGAAAATATTAGAGGAAAAAATGGTTTTTCGTTACAGTTGACTTATGATGTCTCTAATTCAGAAAGCTTTTCGGGTTATTTCAGTAAATTGGAAGGCAAGAACCTGAGTAAGTTTAAATATCTATCATTCTGGGTTAAAGGAGGCACAGGTAGAGAACTTTTTAAGATAGAATTTAAAAATAATGGTACAGATAATAATAGAAACAGAGCCGCAGTTTATGTTACTGATTATCTGGATGGTGGTGTAACTACACAGTGGCAGAAGGTGGTTATTCCTTTAGATGCCTTTGCCAATATCGATGATTGGACAAATATGAAGGAATTTGTGCTTGTCTTTGAAAATTATCAAAGTAACACCAATGGTGCTCCATTGAATAGCACCATCTACATCGATGATATTTTGTTTGGTGCTTATTTCATTGGTTGCATTCGGATAAATCATTATGGTGACAAATTAGGAATAAATGCCCTGGGTGGGAATATGGGAGATATGGATAGTAATCCGCCAGCAAAGACCTATTCTATTGCTACCTCTACCTACCATACTATTCCTAATAGTTTATTGTCAGAGTATGATGTAACAAGTGGTTGGTCAGGTGTGTTTAAAATATTTGGCGGTGGAGGAGATGGTTGGACGGCGATACCTCATAATTTTAGTGCCTATGATAATCTTACCTTATGGATAAAGGCAAAATCAGATGGTGAAAATCCAAAGGAAATGAAGATAGAACTCAAGGACCCGGATGCCAGATATGTAAGGATTAATGTTACCTCACAGTGGCAAAAAATCTCGACATCACTTACAGCGTTTGGAGTAAATAAAATAAATATATCCTCAATGAATTACATTTACGAAGATTGACGAATCACTCAATCTGGTGGGAATAAGATTGGTGCTGTTTATATTGATGATGTCCAGTTTGAAAAAGAAGGATATGTTGCGGATACTACCTACCCTATTGCACCAACTAATTTCAGAGATGATGGAGAACTTATAGCGGATGGGCATACATTTGGAATGAAGAATCTCCTGACTGTCAACGCTGATTCTGGGGCAACAGATGAATCATTAGAGGGTGTTCGGTTTGAATACTCTGATGATGGAGGAAACACCTGGCATACTATCGGGACTGACTATGAGCTAATTGACGGTATTTACGGGATAACCTGGGATAGCTCAGGGCTACGATTAGATAAAGAATACTCTCTAAGGGTAGTCGCTCAGGATTTTGCTGGAAATGAAACCCCAGGTTCCTCTTACCATAACTGCAAAATAGAAGAGGGATTAAATTATATCTTTGATAATTTCAATGACCAAAATATATCTTTTAACGACTTCTGTGGTAACTGGGGTGAACTCAATGGTGAGGGTATAGTGGCAACCTTTTCTACTACTATTGCTTATGGCACTACAGGAGCCTCTCTTAAAATAGACTATAGTCTGCCAGAAACTGGAAGTTATACCGGTATCTGGGAATCTCTCTTTGGGCATTCGGACTACCCTGAGTATTGCCTGAATTTTAATGATCTATATGGTTCTTTAGAAGAGGGTGAAAAGGATTTCGATTTGATAATCTTTTGGGTTAGAGGGAGTGGTCTGACTAATAATCAGCATATCATTAAACTCGAACTAAAGGATAACCGTCCAAAGGGAGAGAGGTATAGTTACACCGCCTATAAATATATCTCCATAGATGATAAAAATACAGAATGGACACCTATAGTTTTAGATGCAGATGTTACTAATTCTAAGTTCTGGTCATATAACCAATATCCCCCTGACCCTACCAAAATGAAAGAGATGGTCTTTGTCATAGAGAGTGCCTATAACGGAACCTCGGGTAGTTTTTATATCGATAATATCCTCTTTGTCGATGAGGATGACAGTCCTTTTATTCTTAATGCACATAGTGATGATGAGTTCCTTGAGTTTATTGATAAGAGGACATTTAAGTATTTTCTGGATTAGGCAGAGCCAGAAAGTGGGTTAATCTTAGACAGGTCTACTTTCCCTGACCTTATTAGTATTTCAGCAACCGGTTTTGGCTTGACAGCATTATGTATCGGTGCCGAGAGGGGATGGATTAGTAAAACCGATGCTTATAATAAAACCCTTAAGATTATCCAAACCTGTAATAATATTATTGGAAAACAATCTCAGGACCCAGATAATTATGGTAAATGGGGATTCTTTTATCATTTTTTGGACCCGGGGACAGGTGGAACACCACCAAAAAGAAAAGGGGATAGTGAACTATCTTCTATTGATACTACCTTGTTAGTCTGCGGTGTTTTAACCGCAGGAGAATATTTTGGGGGACAGGTAAAAACAGAGGCAGATACACTTTATGAAAGCATCCAGTGGGATAAATTCCTATACACCCAGGAGAAGGCAAATGATAAGGGTTGACCATGGTATGGGACTTATTCTAATCAGTTCTTCTCTGCCTGGAAGCCAGGGACAGAGTATGCAACCAGTCCTTATGGAGATGAAGGAGGTAGATTCAGTAATCGTTTCTTTGATAGACCTGATGAACCCTTTACCTGGGATTATTACACTGATGAGACAATACTTCTCTGCCTCCTGGGTATTGCTTCACCAACTCATCCGGTAGGCACTAATACCTTTTATGCCTGGCATAGGGAATGGGGAACATACAGCAGTTATTCACTTATCCAATCTCACCCAGGCGCACTCTTTACCTATTTTTTTGCCCATTGTTGGCTTAAATTTAAAGACCTTGGGTCTGATAATCATCCTGTTACTTCAATTAATTGGTGGGAAAATTCTGTAAATGCAGTTAAGTCTAACTGGAAATATTGTCAGGACAAAAACTATGAAGGTTGGGGATTGACTGCTTGCGAAGGACCGGATGGCAACTATCATGATTATGGTGCATTGCCTTGTGGTGATACGCCGGGGCCAATTGATGATGCTACCATAGCTCCTTATGGTGCAGGAAGTAGTATCGCTTTTCTGCCTGCGGAATCTATCTCCACACTTAAACATTATTTTCAGAATACAGACATATTTAGGTACTTGTTTGGTTTTGGAGATGCCTATAATCCATCCAATGCCACTGTTACTGCTTATTATAACGGTTCATGGTATAATCACAGTTATTTTGGCATTGACCAGGGACCTATGTTGATTATGATTGAGAATTATCGTAGTGGATTAATCTGGAAGTATTTTATGCAGAATGGAGATATTCAAAAGGCATTACTAACTATTTTCCCGACGGCTACCTCAACAAATACAATTGTTTATCCCCCATTTATCTATCCTAATCCGTATTATGGTAATAAACATAATTATATTTACTTTGGAGATGTGACTGAGAATTCTATAATCCAAATTTTCACTATTGCCGGTGAATTAGTGCGGGAGATACGGGTAGAAAGTTCACCGCAAAGATGGGATGTCCGCAATTCTGCAGGGGAGAAAATAGCCAGTGGCATATACATCTATCTCATAAAAGACCCCGCTGGAAATAAGAAGGTTGGAAAATTGGGTGTAATTAAATAGAGGGGTGATTGGGGTCAAACCATAGATAGATTTTTTTAACACAGAGTGCCCAGAAAAGGCACAGAGGACACAAAGTTCTTTTAATTTTCTTTCTTTGTGTCCTCTGTGAATTTCTCTGTAACCTCTGTGGTTAATCTTCCTACCGTTAACTAACCTATGACAATTTTGTCAAATTTTTACTTGCAAGTTATTAAAAAGTATGCTATAATCTCCTCACTAAATTTATCCAAAAACTAAAAATCTGATGGCTGAACGCTTACATAAAATTGAGGCAATTGATGAGTAAAATATTTTTATTGTTACTAAGCATTTTCATTATTTCAGAGGCAACTGCTGCGGGTATTAGTATTTGTGCAGATAATGCTACCTGGGACCGTAAAGAGGAAGTGACCACCCTGACTGGTAATGTGCTTATCACTAAAGGAAGTATGACGATTTCTGCTACTAAAATGAAGGTGCTTGGTAAATTAGATACCCTGTCTGAGGTAATTAGCGAAGGTAAGGTTATAGTTAAAGATATGGAGAAAAATGTTTATTTTAGCGGCGGATATATGAAATATTCTAAGCCTGATGAGTATATTCTGATGACTATCTCGCCTAAATTAGAGTTAAGAAACGACGATATCGTTATTACCTCAATGAAGATGGAAGGGTTTTATAAAAAGAATGAGTTTGTGGCTACCGACTCAGTTAAAATTATAGCTAAAGATACAATAGCAACGGCCTCAAAGGCAATCTATTCGGACAATAAGAAAAGATTGGAATTAAGCGGTAATCCCCAGGTGCTTCAAGGTGAAAATAAACTTAGCGGCGGAAAAATAATCTATTATCTCAATGAGGATAGATTTGAGGTAATAGAAGGGGTGAAGGCAATATTTATGAAGAAATGATAATTGTAACTATTTAGGGTATAGAATGGATTATTTTAAAAATTTAGATGAGGTGTGAATTAATTTAATACTCCTGCTCTGTAACATTAGTTTTTGATAGGAATTCCCCCTTAAAAAAGGGGGTTAGGAGGTTATGTTTTTTAGGAGGAAGTTACAACTCCCTTACCCGCTTTTTTAAGGGGGAATACATACCTATAATATTTCACCCTTTACTGTTAATGACTAATGTTACAGAGCACTCCAACACTACAAAAGGAAAAAGGAGAAATGATTGTATGAGTCCTGATGAGAAATTAAAAAAACTTAAAAACCTAAAAGAGTCTCAATTGCGTAAGGAAGTTTTAATTCTTATGTTTAAGGCTATGGATACTCAAATAGTCATTGATTACCATGGTGGTACTTTAGAGCTTGGTAAAGATATTATCTACGCAAAGAAAGATGAATTTGGTGAAATGGAATATACAGGTGTAGTGGTAAAGGCAGAGGATATTACAGGTAAGGTAAGTAAGGTAAGTAGTGCTTCGGTCGTTCTTACCCAGAGTAAGCAGGCATTACAAAACCCATTCTTAGATAATAAAGGGATAAAAAGGTACATAAGTAAATGCCTTGTAATAACATCAGGAAAGATTAATAAGGAAGCAATAAACAGTATTCACAAAGAGTTACAAAGCTTAAACTTTGCAGTGAAATTCATCAATGGCGAAGAATTAGTTAAACTGATTGATAACTATATGCCTATGTTCTTCTTTACAGAATTTGACTTCTTCCAGAGCTATTATGATGCATTAAAGAAGGAATTTAGACGCATTCATGAAACTACATTTCTTGGTGGGCCAAAAGATATTGGCGTTGAAGAGATATTTGTAAAATTAAGATTAGCACCAAAAGTAAAAGAGTTAGAGTCTAAAGATATAGATGAGTTTAAACAAAGAGATTTCATAGATAGAACCATCATAGACTCTTCACAAATAGAGGATAAGTTTAAGACACTAATTATACTCGGTGCACCTGGTGCGGGTAAGACTACGCTTTTACGCCATCTTGTCTTGAAGAGATGTAAATCAAATTTAGATACACAAACAAACAAAGTCTTTCCAATATACATAAGATTAGATGAACTCGCTCAAGCAAAGACTAAATCTATAAAAGAATATATTATCAAAGATATACATGAGCGGTATAAACTCTCTGAATTCGAGAAATGCCTTAATGATGACTTGAGTGATGGTAAGGTATTATTACTTTTAGATGGCTTTGATGAAATCCAGGATGCTACACAACAACATAAAATTCAAAACCTAATCCAGGAGTTCACTGATTCATATCCTGAAAATAAGATATTTGCCTCATCTCGCATTGCTGGGTATAAAGATGAACTTACTAAATATGATGAGAAAGAGAATCCTATTCTATTTCCAAAGGTAGAGATAGTCCCATTTACCGATGACCAGATAAAACAATTTCTTGATAAATGGTTTAAGGACGATAAAGATAGCAAAAGAAAGATAAAAGATATCTGGGATGTAGTATCTAAGAATGAGCGGATTAAGGAAATAGCTCGAAATCCATTAATACTTTCTCTATTAGCAATTGTCTCCGGAGTAAAGAAATTACCTGAAAGGAAGACAGACCTATATCGAAAGTGTATCGAATTACTTATGAGTAAATGGGATTCAGTTAGACGGGTTGTGCGGCAATTTTACTTTGACGATGAACGAACAAAAAGACGCATTCTACAGCAGGTAGCCCTGGATATGCAAAAGGATGGAATAACTACCATAGCAAGACAAAGAATAGAAAATCTAATCGGTAAACATTTAGCTGAAACACAATATTCAGCAGAAGTATCAAAGGAATTTCTAAAAGAGATAGAAAAAAGCAGCTATCTTATACACGAAATCTCAAGAAATAGGTATCAATTTATGCACCTTACATTTCAGGAATATTTAGCCGCATACCAGCTTTATGAAGAGCAAAATTATGACCTTGTTACATCCTTCTTTAGAAAACCAAAGTGGCAGGAGACAATAATACTCTTTGCGGGCATTATAGGTAAGATTGATAAATTAGTAGAAGCTCTTAAAGAAAAAGAAAAATCTGATGTGATACTTTTAGCCAAATGCCTTACTGATGCCCAGAGCACCGATAAAAAGATAAAAATAGATGTGGCTAAAAATTTGCTTGAGATTTTAAGTAAATTAGATAGATGGGAAGATGAATATGAGGAAATAAGAATTAGAATTGCTGGAATTGGCAAGGATATTATTCCATGGTTGGGAGAGGAACTCAAGCGGAGTTCAGACTTCAGGCTTTCAAAGGATGTCTGCAATATATTGGGGAAGATAAGAGACCCAGGGGCTATCCCTGTCCTAAAGGAGCGATTGGCTAAGACAATAGAACCAAATGCCAATGTTAGATATGCCGCCTATGAGGCACTTGAGAAAATAGGCACTAAAGAATCGATGGAGCTAATATCAAAGATATTTGTCATCGACCCTAAGAAGCTAAAAGGGGCTGAGCCTTTTGAAATAGATATCAAAGGTAAGAAGATTAAAATCAATGATGACGGTAGACATCCAGGGATGGTCAGGATACCAGGGGATAAAAAAGACTTCTGGATAGATGTGTATCCTGTTACCAATGCTGAATTTGAGCAGGTTTTTCCAGGGCATGAACGAAGTCCATATTCCCCCTATGATGATTCACCTGTCACCAGGGTAACCTGGCATCAAGCAGATGAGTATGCTAAAAAGATTGGTAAGCGATTACCAACTGAACAAGAGTGGGAAAAGGCAGCTAAAGGACCAGAAAACTGGGAATACTCTTTTGGGAAGGAATTTGATATTAACAAATGCCGGGTAGAGTTAGCCCGGGTAGACGGTGCGGCGAAGATAAACTCTGTTTATGATGAAAATGTAAACGACTATGGCGTGTATGACATGACTGGTAATGTCTGGGAGTGGACAGATTCCTGGTATGATGAGGAAAAAAGCTGGCGTGTGTTGCGTGGCGGCTCCTGGAGCATCCGTCAGGGCATCGCACTGTGCTCTTATCGGAGCTACGTCAATCCAGACAACCGTGGCAGTCTTGTGGGATTTCGTTGTGCCAGGACTCTTTAAAGTCTTACTCCTTGCTCCTTTACCCCTTTACCCCTTACCGCCGCAGAGCGGCGGTCGAAATTTTTTTAGTCTTTGGAGTAAATTAACAAATGCCAGAAGATTATAAAGCTGTACCAAAAACATACGATTTAATCATGAGGCTGCTCCCACAGATAATAAAGATCCCTCGGTCGCACCGATTTGTTCTGGGAGAGAAGATTGAGACTACTGTACTACATATTCTGGAATTATTGATTGAGGCTACTTATGAAAAAGAAAAGATAGCTATCCTCAAAAGAGCAAATATTCAATTAGAGAAATTGAGATATTTTATTAGAATTTGTAAGGATATGAAGTTTATCAGTATTAAGCAGTATGAATATGTATCCAAAGAAATTGATGAAGTGGGTAGGCTTATTGGAGGTTGGATAAAACAACAGATGAAAGGCTAAAGCCTAAAATCCAGGCTAAAGTAAGGAGTTAACTCTTTAAAGTTTCATTTCATTACGGCCAGAGTTTGTATCTTTACGGAGAAACAAAGCGTGCCCAAAAGAGTCTAAGACTTACTCCTGCGTTGGTGCTAATATGGAGTGCGTTATGGAGTGTGTTATGGAGTGCATCGTCCGTGACGATGCATGCAGTGACATGGTCACTGCACTCCAAAAATGCACTCCAAAAAAACACCAACCAAATATAAAATCCGCTCAACAGCGGTTAGTAGCTCAATTGAGTCGAAACCTGCTGCTGGGCTGTCTGATTAAATTTATCGCCCTGCGGGCGGGCTTTGGAGTGCGAGAGATTGCTCTCGCTTTAAGCGGTCAGTTTAGTTCTCAAAAGGTGACAAACCACCGCACTCCAAATAAATAGGAGGCCATTTGATGGAGACTACAAAACAAAAAGGTAATGCCTTTGAGGATGAGGTCGAAAATTTATATAAGCTATCGGGGTATAAAACCCAACGAGATGTTTTGATTAATGACTATCAGACTGATATCTATGCTGAGTTAAAACAGGGTACTATTATCTTTAAGGTAATGATTGAATGTAAGAACTATAGTAACAATAGAAAGGTTGGTACTGATAAGATGGGGAAATTCTCTGGAGCGGTACAGATAGCCAGGAGTAAAGGAAATATTGACAGAGGTATTTTTGTCACCACAAATGGGTATACCCCAGAAGCAAAAAAGATTGCCTCTGATGTCAAGATTGAAACTCTGACCTATAACGACCTGCTCAATAACTTGGTAGACTTTGATCAGTATTTAGATAAGGTTATCCGTGACTATGCCGGTTCGGATATATCCGGTTATTATGTTGATATTGGAGGTAAAGACCAACTGGGAAAAGACCATAAGCCTATAGATGAATATATCAAAGACTGGCTGAATAAAGAGGAGAAAAACCATATCTCTCTTCTGGGTGATTATGGTACAGGCAAGACTTCGTTCTGTAAAAAGTTTGCCCATGACCTGGCCCTTCAGTATAAACAGAACCCTCAGGCAAATAGAATCCCAATCTTAGTAACCCTCAGAGATTATGCTAAGGCTATGAATGTCAGACAACTGATTACCGATGTGCTAATCAATGAGTATAAAATCTCGATTGTTGATTATTCTTTATTCGAGAAGCTAAACAAAAGTGGTAAATTCTTGTTGATATTTGACGGGTTTGATGAGATGGCCCAAAAGGTAGATTATGATGTTACTAAGAAGAACTTCTGGGAATTAGCTAAGGCAGTAGTGCCAAATAGTAAGGTATTATTGACTTGTCGAACCCCCTACTTTAGAACCCCTAAAGAGGAAAGGGATGTGCTGGGGAAGAAGGAAGAGGATTATATTGACATCCGCGAGAAACCAAACTTTGAAATCCTCTATCTGTTGGAGTTTGATGATAAGGATATAACGGACTGCCTGAGCAAACGGTTCCCAGCAGAATGGAAGACGCATTATGAGCAGATGAAAAAGATTCATGACCTGCCTGATTTAGCTAAAAGACCGGTAATGCTGGATATGATAGTTAAATCCCTGGATAGGTTACAACTATTAAAGAAGGAAAAAGGCAAGAAGATAATAATCAATCCGGCCATTTTATACCATACCTTTACTCAAGAGTGGCTTGATAGAGATTTCCGGGATGGGAGAACATTTGTGAAGCCAGGCGATAAAGAGTTCTTTATGGAAGAGCTTGCCCTTCAGATGCACTCAACTCAACAGATGAGCCTACATTTCTCAAAACTTCCCGAGAGAATAAAAAGGCATTTTAAGCTTGATAAAGCCGCAGAAATAGACTATTTCGACTCCGATATTCGGACCTGCTCATTCCTTAAAAGAGATAATCAGGGCAATTATGCCTTTGGGCATAAGTCCTTTATGGAGTTTTTCATCGCTCAGAAAGTTGCTCGCGAAATTAAGGAAAATAAAGCAGGCCGGGTTGAGATTAATGTGGAGATAAGAAACTTTATTACTAACCTCTTGTATGGAGACTACACTCCACCAAGATTTATAGGTAACCTCCCTGAAGGATTGGTTGAAAGAGACGGAAAGTATATTAATCTAATAGACTCCAAACAGATGGTGTTTGTGCCTGCTGGAGAGTTTATTATGGGCGGTGAAGATTATGCTGATGAAAAACCTATCAGGGTGGCTAACCTGGACAAAGGACTCTTTATGGATGTAACACTTGTGACTAATAGCGAGTACAAAAAGTTTGTAGATGCTACCAAGCATAAAGCACCAGAGTATTGGAAAGGTGGTAAGATTCCAGTGGGTAAAGAGGAGCATCCGGTAGTCGAAGTCTCCTGGCATGATGCTGTTGCATATTGCAAATGGGCTGGTAAACGGCTGCCTAAAGAAGATGAATGGGAGAAGGCAGCCAGGGGAATTGATGGTAGGGTTTATCCTTACGGAAATGAGTTCGATGTCAGGAAGTGCAACACCTCTGAGTCAAAGATAGGTAGCACTACCAAAGCAGGAAGTTACCCTGAAGGAAAGAGTCCTTATGGCTGCCTGGATATGGCTGGTAATGTCTGGGAATGGACAGATTCCTGGTATGATGAGGAAAAAGAAGGCCGTGTGTTGCGTGGCGGCTCCTGGGGCTACGATCAGGTCCACGCTCGATGCTCATATCGGAGCTACGTCAATCCAGACATCCGTAACGATTATGTGGGATTTCGTTGTGCCAGGACTCTTTAAAGTCTTACCCCTTGCTCTTTTACCCCTTTACCCCTTACCGCCGCAAAGCGGCGGTCGAAAATTTTTTTGGGATTGAAAGGCTAAAGCCTAAATTCCGAATAAAATCTGAGTTGATAGAAGTTAATCCTGCAGGATTTCATTATGAAGGCAAGAGATTTAAACCTAATACGGCTAAG
Organism: Nitrospira sp.; assembly: GCA_005239945.1. Classification (GTDB taxonomy): domain Bacteria; phylum UBA9089; class CG2-30-40-21; order CG2-30-40-21; family SBAY01; genus SBAY01. The sequence goes on along the minus strand of SBAY01000080.1, from coordinate 3,548 downwards.
AACCTATCCGAAAAGTTGGAAGCCCGAACCTGTTTGGGGCATTTCCCCTAAACCAGGTTGAGGCATCCATTGGTTTTTCGGATAGGTTCTAAGTAAGTTACATATCATAAAAGTTTAATTTTTGTTTGACAACTAACTTTTGCACGAAAATGAAGTTGTAAGAAATCACGATTGATTATTGGAGAGGAGAAGATATGACTAGACTAAAAACCATTGATTTAGTCAAAAACTATGGCTCAAAGCGAGTAGTCAACAAGGTAAGCATTGAGGTTAAAAAAGGTGAGATTGTTGGTTTATTAGGGCCTAATGGTGCCGGAAAAACAACTACCTTTTATATGACCGTAGGACTGATTTCCCCTGATGCTGGCAATGTTTGGCTTGATAATGAAGAAATTACTCGATTACCTATGTATAAAAGGGCAAGAAAGGGGATTGGTTACCTGGCCCAGGAGCCATCTGTATTTAGAGGATTAACCGTAGAAGAGAATATCATGGCTATTTTAGAAACAATTAAGATGGACACTACTCAAAGGCAGGCAAGATTAAAAGAATTATTAGAGGAATTGGGCATTACCCATTTAGCTAAACAAAAGGCAAACCTTCTCTCTGGTGGTGAGCGAAGAAGGTGTGAGATTGCCCGCTCCCTCGTTACCTGTCCTGATTTTATGCTTTTAGATGAACCATTTGTCGGTATTGACCCGATTGCGGTAGATGATATTCAGGGTATTGTCTTAAAACTTAAGGAAAAGGGATTAGGGGTGTTGATTACAGACCATAATGTGCGCGAAACCCTTGAAATAACCGATAGGGCCTATATTATGTATAAAGGTGAAATCCTTCTCTCCGGAACCTCTAAAGACCTCGTCAATGACCCAAAGGCAAGAGAAATTTATTTAGGTGAAAACTTTACCATGGGAATATAAAATGGAAACCAAATTCCTGTTAAATGAAATCAGTTTGCCAGTTAAATACCTTAAAGGGGTAGGTGAAAAACGGGCAGAAATCCTGGCAAGTCTTGGAATTAAACAAATAGAAGACCTCCTCCAATACTATCCCCGCATATACCAGGATAGAAGACATATCAAACATATATTTAACCTTGTAGATGGTGAAAAGGAAACACTTCAGGGAACAATCATTGGTCATCACAAATCAAGATTACCCAGAAGGAAGATAGAGTTGTTAAAGGTAATTATTTCAGATGGGACAGGCTATGCCTCTTTGTTATTTTTTAATCAGCCAAAAATGGAAAAATACCTGACCAAAGGGTTAAAATTGATTATTAGTGGTAGAATTCGTCGGTTTCATGGAGAAACACAAATTACCGACTTTGAGTATGAGGTGTTACATGAGGAAGAAAATGAATTGCTCCATCATAATCGTATAGTTCCGATCTATCCTCTAACCCAGGATATTTCCCCATCTATTGGTCAAAGATTAATTCGCACCACGGTTAAAAAGGCATTAGACACCTATTCGCCACAACTAATCGAAATTTTTCCAGAAGAGATTCTTTCTAAACATCAATTACCTGATATTAAATTCGCCTTTAATAATATCCATTTTCCTACCAGTTGGACGGCGTATAAAAGTGCCAGGGCCCGCCTTATCTTTGAGGAGTTTTTTTTATTACAATTAGCCCTCGGTCTGACTAAAAAAAAGGTAGAAGAGGAAAAAGGGATTAAATTTCAGACAGACTTTAAATTACTTACCTCTTTTGTCCACTCACTACCATTTACCTTAACTCAAGCCCAAAAAAGGGTAATTAAAGAGATATTGGCGGATATGGGTTCTGAAGTGCCGATGAATCGGCTTCTTCACGGCGATGTTGGTGCAGGGAAAACGGTAGTTGCTGCCTGTGCGGCCGTAACGGCTTATGAAAATGGCTATCAAACAGCTATTATGGCACCAACAGAGATACTCGCCGAACAACATTCTTTAAATATCCATAGATTACTGTCCCCTCTTGGAATAAAGGTAGCTTTATTAACCAGCAGTATAAAAAAATCGGAAAGGGAGGAAATTTTAACCCAAATAAAAAATGGGGAGGTGAATATAGCCATTGGCACTCATGCTTTAATTCAAGAGGGAGTAGAGTTTAAGAAATTAGGGTTATGTGTCATCGACGAGCAACATCGATTTGGTGTTATACAACGGGCAGAATTAAAAAATAAAGCAAAGGAAGCCTGCAAAGGAATTTGCCCGGATGTGTTGGTGATGACCGCTACCCCTATCCCCAGAACCCTGGCATTGACCCTGTATGGAGATTTGGATACCTCGGTTATAGATGAACTACCGCCTAACCGTCAGAAGGTCATTACTAAATGCAGGTCTGAAAAAGACTTGCCCAAGATATTTGCCTTTATTAAGGAGGAGATAAAAAACGGCAGGCAGGTGTATTTGGTTTATCCATTGGTGGAGGAGTCAAAGGAATTAGAACTAAAAGCCGCCACCAGGATGTTTAAGGAGTTACAAAAAAATGCCTTCCCTGGATTTAAATTAGGACTTCTGCACGGCCAGATTAAATCAGATGAAAAGGCTCAGGTTATGAAGGATTTTCATAATAAAGAAATAGATATCCTGGTCTCTACTACGGTTATTGAGGTAGGGATTGATGTCCCTAATGCGAGCATAATGTTAATCGAGCATGCCGAGCGATTTGGTTTGGCACAATTACATCAATTACGCGGCAGGGTTGGACGAGGAGCACATAAATCATATTGTATCTTAGTAACTAAAAAAACTATTGCTGACCTGGTTAATTCAGGCTTACCCATAAATCCTCAGGAAGACCCTGATTCTACGATACTAAAGGCCGCCAAACGATTAGCAACGATGTGTCAAACATCCAATGGATTTGAGATTGCCCAGGTAGATTTGGAACTTCGTGGGGCAGGCGAATTTTTTGGCACACGTCAGCACGGCATACTCAAGTTGAAATTAGGCAATATAATTTATGACGCCAAATGGCTGGAACCAGCACGCCAGGAGGCATTTAACCTGCTGGACAACGACCCCTCCCTAAAAGCCTATCCATCTATCTCCAAAACCTTTGATTACCAATATAGAGATAAACTTGGTCTGGTTGAAATTGGGTAAAATTATCGATTGAACTTATCTGCCCGAACGAAGCGAGAGTCAGATACAGCGATGTGGTTAGGCAAAAGTTTATACCTGGGTCATAAGTTTCTCCTGAACCCACAAATTGACCAATGTTTCTACAGATGCCCCTTGCCTTTTTGCTTGCTTTTGCAACTGGTTTAATAAGTTGTTTGCAATAGCGACGAAAGTAATTTGTTCTTCTGGTTTATACTCAAACTGCATTACATGGGAAGAATAGTCAGCAATACTATGAGTATCCCAAAATTCTGAGGCTTCCTCAATAGTCATGTTGGCAGATATTTTATTTACCATATTGCTTACGCTCCTTTTTATCCATATCTCGTGCACTGTAGGGAATAATTCAAATTGACCCAAAAAGGATAATTTAAGGGAACCAAATAACCTTGAAAAATAAAGGAATTACACAAATGGAATAAAATACATTG
>SBAY01000127.1 GCA_005239945.1 Nitrospira sp. | reverse complement strand
GCCTTGTATTCTTGGGGAAAGGGGAAATTGTATTCAACAATATTATAGAAAATAAATTAAAAAAATTCTTGACTTTTATATGGTAGTCTGAGGGATTACCTATAGATCTCTTTTTCATACCTTTATTTTTCTGCAATTTTTCCCCTCTTTAGTCTGATGTCTTTTGTCTATGGTTTACTGTCTGAATCACAGTTGGGTTAATCCTGGCTATTTCCTATCTCTACCAATGACTGCCCCGATTATGAATTTGGGGTTCCAAATTCGGAATCTCCGGATTCAAAACCTCAAATCCCGATTTTACAAAGGATTAGAAACTATTTTTAAAAAAAATAAAAAAATGCTTGACAACTCTACATATTGTATTGTATAATCTTTACAATATCAATATATTGGTGAGGGGATAAAATGAGGTGTCCATTTTGTAATAGCTTAGAAGATAAGGTTTTAGACTCAAGAGAAATAAGTGAAGGGAGAATTATCAGGAGGCGAAGGGAGTGTTCAAGATGTAGTAAAAGGTTCACCACTTATGAAGAATTACGCAAAAAAATTCCTTATATAATAATGAAAAGGGATGGTAGCCAGGAATCTTTTGACCGCGAAAAGCTAATTTCAGGCATTATGAAGGCATGTGAGAAGACCTCAATAGATGCCGAAGCTGTGGAAAGAATAGTAGATGAAATTGAAGGCACTATCCAAACTAAATATGACAAAGAAATCAGGAGTCAAGATCTGGGTGAGTTAGTCATGGATAAACTTCATTCCCTGGATGAGGTAGCATATTTACGATTTGCCTCTGTTTATAGGCAATTTAAGGATGCCGGGGCATTTATGGAAGAGATAAAAGAAAGTTTTGGGGGAGAGAGAAATCAACAATTCTAATTATGGAAATGTGTAAGTAAGGAGAAGCGGAGAATAGGGAGAATTGGTAATCGGTAACCAGTAATCGGTCCAATAATTACCTGATAACCGATAACCGATAACCTGATTTTAATCACCTTCTTCATTTCTCCACCTTCTCCCTTTTCCCTTTTTTACACAATTTCTATAATGAATTTACATGATTGATTGTTCTTTGACAATTGAATATGATTTTTAGTTGACAGAGTAGATAAAGGAGTGGTATAATTGATGAGTGAGGCGGTAAAGAGATGGGGAAGAAAATCAGAGGGAAGAAGGCAGAGGACAGAAAGCAGAAGAATAGGAAGTGGAAGGTAAATTTTAGGATTCCAAGGTTTCTTATCCCAAAGGATGAGCCGATTGTTCCAAGGGCATTTACTCCAGTAGATTATGCGGGAGGAATAGTGGTATTCTTTATTTGCTAGGCAGTGTATTTACATACCCTTACTCCTACGATTGGGTTTCATGACTCAGGGGATATGGTTACCGCTGCTTATGTGCTTGGTATTCCACATCCAACTGGTTATCCATTCTATTGCTTGCTTGGAAAACTATGGATGACTATCCTGCCAGTAGGTAACATTGCCTATCGGATGAACTTATCTTCTGCGTTGTGTGCTTCCATATCTTGTATGATGGTGTATTTCATTATCTTAAAAGTAGGAAGTATGAAGTGGGAAGTAAGAAGTGAGGAAAATAAACCCATCCCTTATCTCTCATCCCTTATTCCGGCAATAGTTGGAGCATTAATGCTTGCCTTTGCTACTACCTTCTGGGAACAGGCAGTAATAGCTGAGAAGTACACACTAAATGCTTTGTTTGCTACACTACTAATCTTCATCTTACTAAAATGGCAAGAAGCAATGAGCACGGAGCACGGAGCAGAGAGCAAAAAACTCCAGGCTCAAAGCTCCAGGCTCAACGCTTACTCTACCTCTTCTCTTTCACCCTCGGTTTATCCTTCACCCATCACATGCAAACTATATTTTTAGTTCCTGGAAGTATTTATTTTATTCTAATATACTGCTGGCGAAATTGGTGGAGGGAGTTTGAAGAGGTAAAAATAAAAAGTAGGGTAAAAAGTACATTAAGGATCAAAGTCTCGTACAAAAGATTCCCTAATCTTAGCTCTATAGTAAAAATGTTTGTATTCTTTCTATTACCTCTTTTAATATGGCTATATCTTCCAATTCGAGGAAGTCAAAATCCACCTTTGAATTGGAATACTCCATCTACCCTTAAGAGATTTATTAACCAGATAAGTGGGTTTGGTTATGGAGGTTACTTTTCTACATCTTTACATGAACAATTGCAGAATTTAATGTATCATATAAACCATTTTTTCACTCATCAATTTTTTATTTTTGTTATAGTGGGTTTAATAGGGGGTTTTATATTGTTTTATAGAAAGATTCCTCTATTTATATTTCTTTTTTTAATAATCTTAGCTGATATAATTCATTCTATTCGTTATCATATTGCAAATATAGAGGATTATTATATCCCTGCATTTATAATATTTGTAATTTGGATTGGATGTGAAATTCAAAGTTTGCTTATGTGGTTTTATAAATTTAAAAATAATCTAATTCTTTATTTTCTTTCAGGAGTACTTATTCTATCACCAATTATCCCACTTAAAATGCATTATTTCTATAATAATGAACAGCTCTATTATTTTGGTTATGAGAGAGGTTTTAATATTTTAAGTCAGTTAAAAGAAAATGCTATTGTATTTGCAGCAGGGGATGATGATATTTTTCCTACATGGTATCTTTACTATGTAGAAAGATATCGTCAAGATATAACTGTTCTTTTGCTAAGTTATCTACATCAAAATTGGTATGTTGAACAAATAAAAAAGAACTATCCATGGTTAAAATTCACATTTACACCGATGGAATCTTTACATCCAATAGAATTAGAGAATATTATGAAAGAGCGGTTTAACTCTATTGTAAATGAAAATATAGCAAAGTATCCCTTCTATTTTTCATTAATTAAAGGAAAAGAAAATATGGTTAAAGATTATACATTAGTGCCTACAGGAGCGTTATATCAAATATTTTTAAAAAACATTAAATTAGGTAAAATACTTGATAATAGTAGACCTAAATTTAGACATCGTGGTCTTCATGATAAAGAAATTTTTAAAGATCAAAGGATTATGGATATAGTTCATGATGATGCTAGTATATTACGCCATCGTGGCATTCTCTATTATAAGTTAGGTATGTATGATAAGGCAATTCGAGAAATCAAGGAATCTTTAAAGATAATATCTGATTATACATTGGCTCGAAATAATCTTGGATCAGTATATTCAGAGAAAAAAGAATATAATAAAGCTATTGAAGAATTTAATAAAGTTTTAAGAAAAGAACCTAATAATATAGAGGCTTATAGAGGATTAGGAAAGGTTTATGAAGAAAAAAAGGATTTCAAGAAAGCAATTACAATATATATAAAGATGGGTAAAATATATCCTAAAAATGTAGAAACTCACTATAGTTTAGCGAGAGTTTATCACTATTTAGGAATGACAGATAAAGTCATTTTTGAATGTAAGGAGGTAATTAAACTTGAGCCTAATAATATTGAGGTACATAAAAATTTAGGTTTACTTTATTATAATAAAGGACTATTTGAGGAGGCAAGGAAAGAATTTAATTATATTTTAGAGATTGATTCAAATAACTCTTATGCCAAAAAAATGTTACAGATAATATCAAAAAAATTTAGAAAAGAGGAGACAAAAACATGAGAAAAAGAATGGTAAGAAAAATTTTGATTAGTATGGGATTATTCTTTATCCCCCATGTTGCTTGTGCAACAACATATGTGAGTGGGTCCCAAACAGGTACATGGAATTTAGCAGGAAGTCCTTATGTAATTGCAGGAGATGTAATTGTCCCTGAAGGGGCAAATTTGACAATTAATTCAGGAGTAATTATAAAATTTGCTACTAATACATCTCTAATTGCTTATGGTTCATTGATTGCTGTTGGTACTTCCGATGGAACGATTACCTTTACTTCTAATAAATATACACCTTATGCAGGAGATTGGCAAAATATTAAACTTTCTGGTAGTGGAGCCAATGGAAGTCAAATTAGTTATTGTCTGATCCAATATGCAAAGCAGGGAGTGTATTTGGAGAATGTTTCAGGGGTTGTGATTACGAATAATTATATCCATGATAATAAAGGAGATAATGGACTCTCAGGTTCTACTGGTCAACCAGGGAATGTGGGAGCAGGAATCTATCTTTATCAATCCAACAATAACATTATTAGCACTAATACTATTGGAACCAGTATGGGGGGTTCTGGTGGTAATAGTAGTGATGAGTCTCAGACTGGTGGGCAAGGTGGAATTGGTGTTGGAATATACCTTCATCAATCAGAAACGAACACCATATCAGGAAATACCATATCAAATAACACTGGTGGTAATGGAGGAACAGGAGGAAACCATGGTTCTGGTGGTACAGGAGGAATTGGTGCAGGTATATATCTTTCATCATCAACCAATAACATCATATCAGAAAATATTATATCAAGCAACATTGGCGGTACCGGGGGAGCAGGAGGTAACTACGGTGGTTCAGGTGGTAGTTCTGGTAATGGATATGGTATTTATATTGATTCATCAAGTTTCAACAATACTATTTATTCTACTAATACTTATAATGGTGAACCAATTCATTACTACTATGGAATTACAACATCGACAACCATTTCATTACTACTATGGAATTACAACATCGACAACCATTGAAAACCAAACTTTGGCTACAACTGGTTCTGGATCTACAAACTTAGGACGGATTGTTCACATAAACTGTCGGAACTTTACTATTAGAAAGAACTTTATTGCTGGTGGTATAGGACAGAATGGAGGAACAGGTGGCAATCAATCTTCTAGTAGTACAGGAGGAGTTGGTGCAGGTATATATCTTTCATCATCAACTAATAACATCATATCAGGAAATACCATATCAAATAACACTGGTGGCAGTGGAGGAAAAGGCGGCTACGCTGGTTCTGGTGGTGTAGGAGGAATTGGTGCAAGCATATATCTTTTATCATCAATCAATAATACCATATCAGGAAATACCATATCAAATAATACTGGCGGCAGCGGAGGAGCAAGTGGAGAGCTTAATTCTAGTGGTACAGGAGGAATTGGTGCAGGTATATATCTTTCATCATCAACCAATAATACCATATCAGGAAATACCATATCAAATAACACTGGCGGCAGCGGAGGAGTAGGTGACTATGGGTATTCTGGTGGTAGTGGTGGAGTTGGTGCAGGTATATATTTAGATTCATCAGATAATAACATGATAAAATATAATAATACTATTAGGGACAACATAGGAGGTACAGGTAATCTAAATGGTGGGGGGATTGGAATTTACTGTAAATCTTCAGTAGTTTTCAACCTTATCTACAATAATATATATAACAATCAAATATACAATCTACAAACAGATAGTATGCAAAAAGCTGAGTATAACTGGTGGGGTTCTGACCCTCCACAGGTTGGTAGTTTTTCTGGTAATATTGATTATACTCCTTGGTTAAAAGGACCTTTGCCTGTAAGTATTACTGTATTCCCTACCTCTGGTACTGTTGGCACTGTTATTACTGTAGAAGGGACAGGATATCTTTCTACAGAATCAATAGTTATAAGATTTGGCACTATTCCTACTATTGCTATGATTACTACTAATGATGCTGGTACTTTTTTGATTACATTTACTTTCCCTTTACAAGTAAGGGGAACTAAGACAGTGATGGCTAATAGTCTTAAAACTGATTTCTCTGCTAATGCCTTGTTTGATGTCCTATGCAGTACCCGCTTAGAGATTAAGCCTGAGAGTAAAATTGTTAGCAAAGGCGATGAGTTTGTTTTAGATGTCTGGCTAAAGGATGTGGTGAATTTGGCAGGGCTAGATGTATCTATTAATTTTGACCCTTCACGTTTAGAGGTATTGGATGATGTGCATGGTACTCCATTAATACAGATTAGTCAAGGTGAGTTTCCTACCAATACTTTAGTGCTTTATAATGCTGCCAGTAATACATCAGGATATATTGATTATAGCGTTGGGTTAGTACCCGCTACTAATACTGCTACTGGTTCAGGGATATTAGCTAAGATTAGATTTAAAGCAAAAGCACCTGGGATGGCTACTATTTACTTTGTATTTGATGCACCTAATAATCGCTATACGGTACTTAAAGATAATAATAATCAACCTATTCCAGTTGCTACTAATGGAAGTACTATAAATATCTATGAATACGGTAGTATGGAGGGATATGTAGTAATTGACCCGCCAAAAGATACAGGGACTAATGCTGGAATTTTAGTTACATTAGTAGGGGTAGGCACAACTACTACCGAGGTAGAGGGTTATTACTCTTTTCCAGAAGTTGTCCCAGGAACTTATACATTACAAGCTGATACTTATGGTGTAGCTCCGGGGACTATTACTGGAATAGTAGTTTATCCAGGGACAAAAACTATCGTGGCTACCCTTACCCTTTTAAATGGAGATTCTAATAACGATGGGGTAGTGGATATTGCAGATTTTATGGTATTACGAAATGCCTATAAATCTATGCCAGGGCAACCCACCTGGAATGATGAGGCTAATTATAATGATGATACTCAGATAAATATAGATGATTTTATGATTCTTCGGATGAGTTTCTTCAAGACTCAACCTACTCCTCCTTCACCAGCACCGCCAGCTCCTGCACCACCTGTTAAATTACCTCATAAATCAGCTAAGACTAAACTTATATTTACTCCAGAAGTAATCGATACTTATGTAG
>SBAY01000191.1 GCA_005239945.1 Nitrospira sp. | reverse complement strand
TAATGCTTTAGCATTTCATTCCTCCTGCTTCTAATGAAACCATAAAGGGTAAAATCCGGTCTGGTTCAAATAGTAAAATATTACCCACAAATTTTACACACACCCAGTAGCAGTTTCCATGACAGTAACCTCCTTTACTAAATTTTATTTTTATTGGTCAATTTTCTAAATCGACCTTACAGAGGGACATAAGAGATATGTTCCTCCATAATTTGTGTTAGTCTTGGCAATTAAGTTTGGTGCTCTGCATAAGAAAATAATACTTGACGCAAGCCAGAGAAAAAGTTATAATATAGTTAGAATTTGCTCTCTTAACTTTCTCCCCTGGAAGGAGGATAGGGCACAGCTTTCGAGCGACCCGAGCGTCTTCCCCAGCCAGATGGTACCCGATACTGGATATGTATGCCTGTGAAAGTCATCTAACCTCTCAGAGGAGAAGGTTAAGCAATTGGTTCTTTCATATATATCCAGGTGTGGTTAAAGCGATAAACTCATTGCTATTATATCACACTCTACGATCGATTCCAAGTGCCTTTTAATTATTATCAAATCGCTGCAGCCGACCTCGCTTACGCTCGGCGGCTGAGCTCAGGTGTTAGACTTCAAAAGAAAGAATGTAGTATTACCATGAGTCCAACTGTTTTTCATGATAAGGGTTACCGATTCTTTTTCTTTTCTCGTGAAGAGGAAAGGATGCATAATCATGTTTCCTCTGCTGACGGGGAAGCAAAATTTTGGCTGGGACCTTCCGTTTCGTTAGCCAAGAATTAGGGATTGTCCCAAAAAGAGATTAAAGACATCCTGGAAATTATTGAAGAGAAGAAAGATGAAATTAAAGGTATCTGGGAAAAGCACTTCCCATGTTGAAGTGCTAAATATCTCTAAACATGGATTTTGGCTACTGGTGCATCAAAATGAATACTTTTTGCCATTTTCAAGCTTTCCTTGGTTTAAAGAGGCGAATGTATCATCTATTTTAAAGGTTGAGTTACCACAACCACATCATCTTTATTGGCCAGACTTAGATGTAGATTTAGAAATAGAGTCTATTGATTCACCAGAAAAATATCCGTTTATATACACTTAAAAGCCTAACCCTTCGATGCACCTGACCGCGGGGAATGGAGCATAATTTGAAGAAGACATAACGGTGAAGCGGACTACGCGACAATGTTCAAATCTCATGTTTATAGCGCATTAATTCACTATGTCCGAGCAAAGTTCCTCAACGGTTTATCGCTTGAATTGGCGGAACGCCCAGTGGTGAATTTCGCATGGAAGATGCTCCGGCAGATGAAAGTCAAAGTCAGAGCCATCCCAGGATTAATAGCGGGGATTATCAAATATGGCAATTAGCATACATGGCCAGGACGCAAATCCGAAGAAGAGCCCATGGAACTTCGAGAAGTTGTACGTGTTTAGCGTGTATATCCACGGTACATGTCATAAACCACTATAAAACTACAAAAAATCATTCTGTATTTCCCTTCATTATTCTGTGAAACTTCATCTCTTGGTGATGAAATTCTCCTCAACAAAAACGAAAGGGAAAACGAAAGAATTTAAATATTAAAAAATAACCCTTGACAAACACTCATTGATGTGGTATAATATAATTAAAGATTTGAAAACAATACAAGCGAAAGAATAGACGAAAGGGAAATAGAAAGGAGAGGATGGAAATGGAAACCCAGGCAACCTTAACTCAACCGGAAAATTTAACCGTAAAGATTACACCTGACAAAATGAAGGCCTATCTATGTATTAATAATCATAATCCCACCAATGCGTTATTAGAGATGAATACAATCATCTCCAAATTATGGGATGAAGGGGTAAAATGGGGCATAAAGACTTCGGTTATTAAAACTATGTTAGCCCAACAAATCTATGACCGCTCTATATTAATAGCTGAAGGAATTCCACCTCAGAATGGCCAGGATGCAGTCATCAAATATAAATTCAAGAAGAGGGAGAATGTTAATTTAAGAGAAGATATGGATGGAAAAGTAGATTTTCGTGATTTGGGATTAATTGAGATCGTCCATGCGGGTGATGTCCTGGCAACTAAAATCCCACCTACCCAGGGAACCCCTGGGAAAATGGTTACCGGTGAGGAAATATCTCCTGAAAATGGACAGGATGTGAGTATCCCAAAAGGTGAAAACACACACCTGAGCAATAATGGAATGACACTCTTATCTTCGGTAGACGGCTATGTATTTTTGAATGATGACAGGATTAGTGTGGGGACTACTTATGAGGTTTCAGGCGATGTGGATATAAATGTAGGCAATATTTATTTTATAGGACCTGTCAAGGTGAAAGGGGATGTAAAAAAGGGTTTTACCATTAAGACGGAAGGGGATATTGAAATTGGGGGAGGGGTGGAAAATGCTACCTTGATTTCAGAAGGAAATATTACGGTGATGCAGGGAATTAGAGGAACGAAATGTCAAGTTTATGCTAAAGGAAATGTAATATGTAAATTTATTGAGAATGCGAATATCGAAGCTAAAGGTAATGTTATCGTAACAGATGCTATTTTACATAGCCAGGTAATCGCCGGGGATGGTGTTTATGTATTAAGTGGTAAAAAAGGGGTTATTATTGGTGGTTTGGTTAAGGCTAAAAATGAAATAAATGTTAAAAATATAGGTAATATGTCTGAGGTCCCTACAGAAATCGAGGTAGGCATAGAACCAGGCATACGAGAGGAAATGAATCGATTGGAAGAGGCATTGGAGGCAGAAAGAAAACAACTTCAAGAAACCAAATTGAATTATAATACCTTAATGACCAGGAATAAAACACAAGAAGCTGAGGAATATCTGGTTAGTCAAAAGGAGTTAGAAGAAAATATCAAAATGATGAATGAGCATCTTATTCAACTTAGAAAACATACCATTGTTAATCAAAGTGGGAAGGTATCTGTGGTTGATACACTCTGGCCCGGGGTAAAACTTACGCTGGGCAATTCAACACTTTTGACTAAAATCGATTATCGCTATATAACCTTTGTTAATAAAATCGGGACTATCGACCAACGAGAATATGAGAAACCAAAGATTAAAATAGATGAATTGATAAGTAAAAAGGTTTCTTACTGGGAAAGAGAAATCGATAGGATGAAAGATGTGAAATAGTAAAGGAAATTAAAGGAGTTATAGAGTCATTATTGAAAAGGTGAAAAAGATGGAAAAATCATCTTCTGAGGCAAGACGATATGTAATTTTAAAAGAGATTTATAAGAAAAAGGCTGTCTCTAATGAAGACTTAAGGGATAAATTTGGGGTTTCCCTGGTCACGATTAGAAAAGACCTATCTGAACTTGAATCCATTGGTCTGGTCAATAGAACATTTGGTGGGGCAATTCCTATCCTTACAGACAAGGACGAAGACATTATTGCCTATGAAGGTTCTATCGAAGAGCGTTCAGAAAGGATAGCCATCACTAAGTATATTATTGAAAAAAAGATTGTCAAAGAAGGGGATATTCTCTTTATGGATGGAGGTATAATTATTAATATGCTGGCCAGAAGGTTATCTGATAAAAGGTTAAGACATATCACGGTAATTACCAATGCTATAAATGTTGCAAATGAACTTGGAACATCAGGAGCAAAGGTTATCCTTACCGGCGGCGACCTTAGAAGCACACAAGGAATTCTCTCAGGAAATCTGTCCAATCAAACCATTGATCAGTACTCGGTAGATATAGCGTTTATAGATGTGGATGGATTATCACTTAGTAGTGGGTTATGGGCTAATGATGAAGTTGCGGCTCAAATCAAAAAACGAATGATTAAGGGAGCAAAAGAAGTTGTAATTATGGCTGGCCATTCAAAACTTGGGCATGAGGTTGGCCAATTATTTGCTACCTTTCATTTTGAAGAAGGAAAAGAAAATACACTCAAACTTATGGTCGGAGACCTCAAGAATGAAAAGATAATCAAGATAGACTTGTTGGACTTACCCATTGATTATGAAAGACCTAAAGAAAACGACCCAATTCAAAATTGGTTTAAAAACACCTTAAAAGAAAAAGGATGGACAGAACCGATCTGGGTCAAGGAAAAATCAGGTGGTAGATTTGAAATCATCGATGGTAAAAGAAGATATTTAGCCGCTCAATCACTCACCAGGGCAGGTATAAATACCCTTTCTTCTATCCCCATAAAATTTGAACAAGAACCATTAGTTAAACGCAATTTCAAAATCATCACCTCTTCGAACTACTTTAAACCTCAAGAGGATAAAAGATATTTCCTTAATGAAAAAAGGAGATTCAAAGAAGTAGCCTCAAGTATTTTTGTTGATATTGCCGATTAAAATATTCGAGAAATTCACAACCCTTTATCCCCAGCAATTCTCATTTTGAAATAACTCCGCCATTTATGGCGGAGTTACCAATAAGACAAACAAAATAGGCTTTAGCTGTAGGCGATAACGAAAAATAGCCCATTTTGGATAATTTAAGGACCATTTTAATTCAAGATACTATTAATTCAATAAGTTATGTATACAATGTATTT
>SBAY01000295.1 GCA_005239945.1 Nitrospira sp. | reverse complement strand
TAGGCATTTTTTCTTCCCTCCCGATAAATATATCGGCAGAGAAGAGATAATCTTAAGCAAAATCAATGCTTGAGAGAAAAACGCAAAAGTTCAGTTAAAGTAAGATAGGGGATAGTTTATACAACTTCCTATTACTCTAACTCAAGTTTCGCACTTTTAAAAAATAGATGGACAGCAAATTCGGAATTCAAATTTCCCTTTTTATGCTATACTTAAATCATGGCTGATGGTTTAGTAAAGAAAAGCAAGGGACGCAAAAAGAAAGCCACCATTAAAGAGGAAGACCTACAACGCTTTAAGCTTATTCATATGTTTCTACTTTATGGGTTGGGCTAATGAAGAAGAATTAGCTCAACACATTCAAAAACTAAAACAACTTAAAACTCCTCCTTAAAATTGGTTTATTCCCTACCACAAAACTAACCTGTCTCTGGAAAGAAGAAAGATTGAGTATTACCAAAAACCTTCTGTTTTGGGCTTTATATCTTTACCATAGCCAAGGTTTTATCTTCTTTTCATCATGACTTTTTACCTTATAAGTGCATCATTATAAATTTGCAGAAGGATTTTTTCTGCATTAAGCCAATTATACCTTTTTATAGCCGCATTTTTGGCATTAGCCTTAAGTCTTGCGATTATATCCTTTTCAAGGAGCAACCCGAATGCCTTTTTAAACTCGGATTGAGTAGATGAATCCAGTATTATTCCACAGTCTTCAGCTTTTACAATCCTACCAATCTCTCCAAAATTACCAGTCAATATTGCCTTTCCTGCAGCTAATCCCTCGAATAATTTATTTGGTGCACTATATTTTGCCAGAGGATATCCCTTTTTCAAACCATAATAGATAACATCAGAAATTGCTGTATAAACAGGAATATCCTTTGGTTGAACAAATCCTATAAATTGGATATTATGGCTGTCTTTAATCTCCTCTTTAATCTTTTCAACCAGACTACCATCTCCACCTAAGAGTAAAAATATGGAATCAGTCTTTTTTACTGCTTCAATCAATGGTAAAATTTCTCTATCCTCATTTAACCAGCCGATAAAGCTAATTATTAATTTGTCTTCTGGTATCCGTAATTGTTGTTTTGTTGATTCTATCTTTTGGACTGGAGGCTCAAAATCAGAAATCAGTTTCCAATTGCCTATTACCCAAACATTTTTTACCCCTTTTTTAATATATTCTTCTTTAAGTAATTCACCTACGGTGATTAATCCATCAATATACTTAAGAAGTATTGGCTCCATAAAGGATATTATCTTTTTAATACATTTTGTGGCTAATGTATCTTTAAGAAGCATATCTATGTAACTTTCATGGGCATCGAAGATAATCTTTTTTTTCTTTAATTTACCAATAATAATACCGCTCAGGAGGGTATCAAAATCATGGCAATGAATGACATCAAAATCCCTTCTAACAAGTTTAAAAAAGATGGCTGTCCAAAATAAAATCATGAATAAAACTTGAGTGGTTCCTCTACTATAACATGATTTTATATGAACTCTTTCAATTTTAATCCCTTCATAAACCTCATTTTTTACCATCTTTTTATCCCGGTCCCAGGCAATGATAGTTACCTCAAAACCATGTTTGACCAAAGATATTGCTTCTTGATAAACCCTTGGGTCGGGATCAAAACCATTGGAGAGCAGCATTATTACTTTCTTTCGAATTGTATTATCCATAATAATTTCAATTGTTTTGTTTATAAGATTCGTTAGCCTTCAGGTGTCAGCCGTCAGCTATCCGTTTTAAAGGAATCAGGTTACACAATGGAAAAGGTATCTACTCAGCAATTCTAATTTTAGACAGGATTACAGGATAAACAGTATTTTTTTACAATCGCGGTTTATGTTTACTGTGGAGAAAATGTTTCTTCCACCATTTTGAGCGTTTGCGTTAGAAATTCCGTATCCTATAACCCTTAACAATACATTTTGTTAATCCTGCTTAATCCGGTCAATCCTGTCAAAAGTCAAAATGAGAATTGCTGGTATCCACTCGTGTGATTTACTTTTCCCCCGATTTTTCTTCATGGTGAATAACCCTAACCTTATTAAATGTTTGTTCTATCTTATCCAATATTTTCCTTATCCTTTTATCTTCACTCCTATCGTTGACCAATATCACCTCGTAATCATCCGTTATCTCTTCTAAAGTAGTTAATGCTGAAATAGTCATACTTCCAACTCTTCCCCAATCGTTATAAATTGGGGAAAAAACAGAAATACCCTTTCCCCTTTTATATTCCTCCTTAGTGACTCATAACATTTGAACTTGTAGGTATGACGAAGGATTAAAACTCCCCTTTTGAGAGGGGTAGGGGATGTGTAACTCTCTTGAGAGGGATAGAGGGTCTGTTCCTACCTAACCTACTAAAATCAAATGGCACAAGCCATTAGTTTAATAAAAAAATAACCATAGAATCCCCCTTCTCTCTTTCTTGCTAACAATATTTTAAGTTCTTCGTATTCTATGGCCTTTATTTATATATTTAAAAAGACTAAATTAGTATTCTTGTTTTTTCATTCTATAATTCTCATTATAAACAATACCATATAATCCTTAAAATGTCAATAGGAATTTGCCAGAAATTCTTGAAAATCCGATATAAGGATAGATGAAAAAATTTGTCAAAAAATTTAATAATTGGTTGCAATAATCCCAGGGGAAGTTTGTTATAAGCTTACCAT
>SBAY01000066.1 GCA_005239945.1 Nitrospira sp. | reverse complement strand
CCCTATGCGTGGGATTTGGTGCTGAGATGGTTGCTAACCTTTACTCAGACCAGACTTTCACTGATAAGAACTAATAAACTTGCTCGGCACACTCATCTTCTTAATCCTTTTAAAACAATCCAATAGTTTTGTTCGTATTATTTTAATATCTAAAACCGAAGAGTCCGCCGTCCTCTGTTGCATCAGTAAATTTTATGCAAACAAAACAATCAAATTCATCTCTGAATTTTTCAGTGAAATCGTTATAAGGAACAACATCAGAATTGAGATTACAAGTCACAGAGCTATCAATCATTAAATTCATCCTTTCCTCCATATTTTATGCGGGATAAGGGAAATTGGAGCACCTGTATCTACAATGGCGGATTCAGGTTCGCTCCATCCTTGAGCACTCATAAACTCTACAACTGATAAGAGCCTAATGCCTTCATGCAAATCTACCCTACTTTTAGCATCAATAATAGGTTCTGTGGAAAAGAAGAGCCGGATTCTTTTATTCATAGTATTCTTGCCTGTCCTTCTATAAAAAGCGTAATAGGTGGTCTGCCTATTCTTTTGTGTATAGATTTTTGCCTTTCATCGGTTAAGTCTTCTCCAAAAGCTACTACTTTCTTGTCTGCAATTGCCACCCACATATCAGCGTATTTTTCACGAAAATCGGCATAGTGGTCCAACGCCCATTTATGGTCCTCCCAAAACTCGGCTGGTAAACGTTCTTTTTCTTGCAATGCATGAATTTTAGGTGCCATAATTATTCACCTCCAAACCTTTATTTTCATATTACTTCCTTATCAATATCAACTCGAGTGTCCGAGGCGCAATCAAATCCGTAATTTTATTAACCTCCAACGGCTCTACATTGCTAATTTTCATCTTCTTATCCATATTTACTTTTCGTTAACACTCTGTAATGCTTCACTGTAAACAGACTCTGATAGATGAAAACCTGTCCTTTGCAATTGATCTAAGCAGATTTTAAGTGACTGAATATGTCCTTGCTGTTTGGCTTTAATAAGTATACCAAGCAATCCAGTTTTTCGCAGACCATGGGATTCTGCAATCCGTCGTGCATCATTCTCATCAAGCAAGATTAAATCAGCATCGATTCCAATAGCCAGAACAATTGCCTCTGCTTCCCCTTCATCAAGAAGGGTTAAAAAGGTAGTTAGTAATGGAGAAACCGACACATCGCAAACCTTAATCCAGTTTGCTGAGCCAATGACTCTGGCATCTGGTTCTTCCCCACCTTCTTCCACTGTCTCTCGCCAGACCGCCCTGGGAATCAATATCTCACCAAACTGTTCAGCAAGTAAATCCAGTAATCCTATCTTTCCAAGGTGGATAAGGGTTGAGCTGTTACTCACCACTTTGAGCATAGGCTATATCCTCCGATAAATCTTGAGTCGTATAGTGTCGTTTGATGCCACGGTAAGCCAACTCATTCAGAAATTCTCGTTTTGTCAATCCAGTCATCCGACGGGCATTACCCATTGATAATGCCCACCGAGCATATAATGCCAGGGCTAATTCCCTGGTAAGTTCTCTTTTTGCTTCAGGCGGTGGAATTTTCATCGATGTTACTATCTCATCTCCAATTTCAAGTTGAATCGGCATAATCATCACCTCCAAATCTTTATTTACCTAACTACCTTCTTCCATATCAACTCAAGTATCCGAGTCTCAATCAAATCCGCAATCTTCGTAACCTCCAGCGGCTGGACATTGCTAATCTTCATCTTCTAATCCACATGCCTTCTTAAACATCTTCTTTATCTCCTTTTTGCTCCTGACTATCTCCGGTAACATCTTCAACTTTCCCTTCAAAAACATCTTCTGCCCCAATTTCATATCCTGAAACAGATTGCCACTCTTCAGCTTATAAAGCCCAATTAACTCCAACTCATGCACCCGTCCCCATCTTTTAACACTATTGAGGAATTGCTGGTGAAACAGGGCAATATTTGGCTTCTTTCTGGTCGCACCTTCTTTTATGGCTATCTCACGCAGGGTATCCATCACCTTCGGTAGATCTATTTGCATAGGACATCTTGTAATACATGTCTGACATCCAACACAGAGCCAGATAACAGATGAATTAAGCACCTTCTCCTTCTGCCCCATCTGAATTAGTCGATTGACCTGATTCGGTCGCCAGTCCATCCAGGAGGCAATCGGACACCCGGCTGAGCACTTGAGGCATTGCAAGCATTTATTTACCTTTTGCTGACTCTTTTGGGCAATGTATTGCCCAAATTCTTTATCCATCCGATTACTCCTTAAATTCTTAACAGTGGTAAAAATTATAACACAAAACAACCCCTGTGTCAATAGAATTTTATTGTCAGCCAGCAATTCTCATTTTGGATTTTTTGCCCGATTTAACTTATAGAAATTATCAACGCCGTTCTTTAGAGCGGAGCAGAGGAAGACTTTCCAAAATGAGCTTTAACCCTGAAAAACAATTAAGAATCATGACTAAAGCCTATTTTATTGGTAACTCCGCCATAAATGGCGGAGTTATTTCAAAATGAGAATTGCTGCTTGTCAACAAAAATTTCTTGATTTGTCAGGAAATGGTTTATTAAAGGGAAAGAAACCCTTTTGGCAAAAGGTTCTTTCCTTTAAAAAGAAAGGGAGCAATCTATTCCCTATTTTATAAGGTTTGTGTAAAGGGTGGTTCGATAATACCGTTTTCCGTAACAATAGCCTTGATAAATCTATGGGGGGTAACATCAAAGGCAGGTGAATAGACATTTATCCCCTCTGGTGCAGTCCTTTTCCCAAATCCACAGGTAATTTCGTCTGCAGACCTTTCTTCAATTGGGATTTGTGAGCCATCCTCTAAAGATAAATCGAGTGTAGATGTGGGTGCTACAACATAAAAAGGGATATTATGCTCTCTGGCTAAGACGGCTAGTCCATAAGTCCCAATTTTATTAGCCACATCACCATTTTTTGCAATCCTATCTGCACCAACAACAACCAAATTAATCTTGCCTTGTTTCATTACTGTTGCTGCCATATTGTCGCAAATCAAGGTAACATCGATTCCCGCCTGTTGTAATTCCCAGGTGGTTAATCTTGCCCCCTGTAGCAATGGTCTTGTTTCATCGGCAAATACCTTGACGCTCTTACCTTGTGCCTGGGCGATATAGATAGGAGCTAAAGCAGTTCCCATGCCACCGGTGGCTAATGCCCCGGCATTACAGTGGGTCAGAATGGTATCCCCATCTTTGATTAATGAAGCACCATATTCACCCATTTTTCGACATTTTTCCTTATCATCCTCATGAATTGAAATTGCCTCTTTTAATAACGCCTCTTTTAATCCATCGCCTTTCTGACTTCTGGCGCATTTTTCCATTCTTTGTAATGCCCAGAATAAATTAACTGCTGTTGGTCGGGTAGCGGCAAGAAGTTTAATGGTCTCGTCTATTCTTTCTGCTCCTAAGACTACTCCATAAGCCGCGGCAACACCTATGGCTGGTGCCCCTCTGACCCGTAAGGCTTTTATTGCCTCAGCAACTTCCTCTGGCGTCCTACAGTCTAAATAGACCAACTCCTCAGGTAATCTTGTCTGGTCGATAATCTTTAATTTGTCATCTTCCCATTTAATAGTCTCTACCGACATATTCATTCATCCTTGTTTTGTATTAGAAGCATCTTGCTTGTGTTCGCTCAAACTGGAAACTTAAGTTACAACTCACCTGATTACCTAATTACTTATTACTGGTTACCGATTTCCCAATAAGTCTATCGATAGTCATATAAAACTTACTGTCTATCTTTTTACCAACACAGCCTACTTCATATTTACACTCAACGCATTCCAATCTTTTTGCATTCAATTCCTCTAATTTTTCATCGGGTAACTCTTCTATTTTTTTACATCCATCCTGATAACCCTGGCTCACAGCCTTTTTTAATTTCTCCGGGTTAAAATCAAGAAGCCCTAAATCTATATCTTTAGCCGGTTGAATAATGATATTATTAATCAGTCCTTTATTCGTATCTTTGAAAGGAAAACTTTGTTCGATTACTGTCTGAATTTCTTGAACGAGTTCTTTTTCTTTTGCCTTTTTAAGGACAAAATCTATGCCATCCAACATCTTTTGCCGGGTAAGGAGGACATCATTTATTAATTTCGCATGTTTAAAATCCTCTTCTTCGGTGTTTTCTAAGAATATCTCTAATGTTCTGGCACCAACTGAGGAAAGATTATTAAATTGAATATCTAATGGTGCGCGTTGAGGAGGTTTTATTAGAATAGTAAATATATCCTGACAACCTTCAGAGATAGCATTTATCAACGGGGTATTATTCCCTACCCCACCGTCGATATATTGATAGCCAGAAATTACCTCAGGATTAAAGGCAATAGGTATGGCCGAGGTAGCCATAGTAGCCCAGATAACCATTTTTTCAAAATCCGTATCTTTGACCTCCTTAATCCAATCCTTTCTTTTAATGAAAAATTTCCCATTTTCGGTTTTAACAAATGTCTCTTCATCCCCTATTTGAAGATTTGTGCCAGTAAGGATTAATCTCTTTCCCGAACTCTTCAGGTTATCGATATTAATTATCTGTTTAACTAAATTTCGCAAAGGGGAGGAATCGCATATCGAATTAAGCCCGGTCAGGAGTTTAACCAACCTCTTTTTCACCCAGAACAACGAGATAATTGGCAAAAGGAGCAAAATATCTCCAAAGGTGAATTTTAATTTAAGTTTAGGATTAAGCATAAATACAGATTTATTGGTTACCTTTTCCTCCCAGACCTTCACTAAATCATCAATCTGATTACTGGCTATCAAAACTGCATTTAAACCACCGACAGATGTTCCGCAAACCACATCGAACTTAATCTGTGCATCGATTAGTGCCTTAACCACACCAGCCTCATAAGCCCCTTTTGCCCCGCCACCACTTAAGACTAAACCTATTTTAGCCATTTTAGTTACCTCCTTCTGTGATTGAGACAATAGACATTAAACAATAGACTTCAGACTTCAGATTAAAAAAGGACTATGGTTTATTGTCTAAATCAGAGATTGTCTCTTTTATTTAAGTCTGATGTCTAATGTCTGATATTTACTCTCTACCGTCTAAATTACGGTTACAGATATGGACAGCCGATATAATCTTCTTTAATGACTTCTCTTAACTTATTATATCCTGCGTTACTTCCTGTATCATAGAGAAATTCATTAGCTGCCTGAATGAATTTTACGGCCATTTGTTTAGAATCCTCAAAACTCTGGTCAAATTTCAAGAGATACTTACTGCTAAAACTATAAGGTAAAAATATCCGAAAAAAGGGTTGGTTGGCCTCTTTAATTAGCCACCATAAAAACAACCGTGTGCGGTCATAGGCACTTATAAATGTCTTCCACTCTAATTCAAATGCCCCTCCTTCTAATTTATCGAAGACTATCCGAAACATCTGGATAATATCTGTATCTAATTCATACAGGGCAATTTTCAGGTTAGCTTTATTCCCACCGGCCGAATGATATTTACAGGCTACATACAGGTCCTGATGAAAATAAACCTGGTTGAATAACCGGTTGTGCTCTCGTTGATTACTTATTCGATGGGCAATGGTATCGGCATTTATATCCCCGGCTAAATGAGTCAAATACCCATATAAATATACGGTTAATTTTTTTCGTTTTTCTCCCGGGGCAAGCCCCATTAGATAATTGAGCATTCCATAGATAAATTCTATCCATCCGCTGCCATGAAGTTTTTTAAAAAGGCTACCTCTAAAAATATCAGGACCAATAGCCCCTAATGTAGCATAAATCAACAATGTATCTAATATATATTTGAATTCATTTCCTAATATCTTTATGGTTTGATTCATAAGTTCGATGTGGGTAAGTAATCCACAGGCAAGGGTTAAACCGGGATTAATCAGCTGGAACATTAACGCCAGAGTAAAAATAAATAATATCCTGAGCATCTTTTATTCTCTCCTTAATTATTTTTGTCTGACTCGTCTGACTTTATTATACCCAATACCTTCAAATTAGTCAAGAAAAATTATTCATTGACAAACTTCAAGTATCTAATGTATAATTTAGCCTACTATGAGAAGATTAATTATCAATGGAGTATTTGTCTTATTAACCTTTATTTTTCTGGGAACATTTGTCTACTACCATCGGATTCCGCTAAACCACGGTATCTTCTACTTGCAAGAGTTCTTCGGATATTGGTCCTGGAATTTTGTCGGACATAACCTTCAAGAATTCTTCCTGCTGACTATTCTCATTTTAACGGCAATGGGTATAGGTTATAAGTTATTAAAATTATTTCGGATAAATTTTTATAGCCGTCAGGTTGAATTTATTTTTTCCACAGGTCTTGGACTTGGATTCTTTTCACTTGTAACCTTAGGATTAGGGTTTTTGGGCTGGCTTTCACCAATTGTCTTTTATCCACTGCTTTTAATTGCATTTCTGGTGAGTATAGGTTATATCGGTCGTATAGGTCATATAAGTCGTATAGGATATATAAGACCTATTTGGGGAATTTGTCTGGGAGTAATTCTTCTCTTAGGCATAATATTAGCCGTTGGTAGTCCGCCAATATTGTTTGATACCTTAGTCTATCACCTGGCGATTCCCGACATCTACCTCAAAAACCATAAAATTGTTAATATCCCATATCTTCTATTCTCGAATTATCCCCTGAATGTAGAAATGCTATTTGTGATGGCTATGGGCTTAAAAAGCGACACCCTGGCACAATTGATTCATTTTTCTTTTGGTATCTTGAGCGGGTTAAGTATTTATGTCCTGACTAAAACCTATTTTGGCAAGATGCAAGGCTTATTAGCCCTGCTAATATTTTTTAGCATGCCTTCTATTCTCTTGACTATGACTTTTACCTTTAATGACCTGGGATTGACTTACTATGTGGTCCTGGCTGTGTATGCCATGATTAGCTGGCGTAAGATAAATGACTTTCGTTGGCTAATTTTATCAGGACTGATGACCGGTTTAGCCATTGGGGTAAAATACTCGGGAGTAATTTGCCTTATCATTCTTTTGGGAGCTGTTGTGATGACCAAATATAGAACCCCGAGAGTGGCGTTAAAAGAATCTTTCATCTTCTTACTAACAGCATTTTTACCTACCTTACCCTGGCTTATAAAAAATCTCATCTTTGTAGGAAATCCAGTCTATCCATTTCTTTATGGGGTCTTTGGGGGTGAGAACTGGAGTGATTCTAATGTCCAAAGATTCACTCAAGAAATGAGTCATTACGGGCCGGGGCATTCTGGAATATTAAGATATTTAAGCCTGCCTTTCTTTATCACCTGTGATTGGAAAACCGGGGATATCCCTATTGGTCCATTACTTCTTGTCTGTCTGCCTTTTTTATTTTTTATTAAGAATGTGGATAAAACCATCAAATATTTACTTGTATTTTGTGGGCTTTATTTTCTTGTCTGGATGAATACCTCTATGGTTATACGATTTTTATTTCCCGCTCTTGTGCTTTTATGTCCGGTAGCCGGGTATGTGATTAAAGAACTAAGGCTTTCAGCAATTCCTGTTTTGCTTGCCCTGGGCTTAAATATTTATACCCTTTATACCGCTATTGGAGAACATCCTGATTTTTACTCAGGAAATAAATCAAGAGAAGAGAAACTTTTATCGGCCGAGCCGGTTAAGGATTATTACCAGGCGATTAAATTCATTAATGAGCAATTACCCCCGGCAAGTAAGATTTTATTTATTGGTGAACCCAGAAGATATTATTGTCAGCTTGAGGTCTTGACCTCAAGTGAACTCGATACGGCCCTTATTTCTAAATTGGTTAAAGAATCAAGGAATACAAAAGAGATATTTACTAAACTAAAAGAATTAGGAGTAACCCATATCCTTTATAATAACCATAATATTGGCTGGTTAATAAGGCAATTTAATCACTTTAACTGGGAGAATAAAAATCAGGAGGCACTCTATAAATCCTTTATGATTTCTTTAGACCCAATTTATGCTGTTGGCAATGTGTATCTGTATAAGATAGGGGAGGAATGTAGAACTGGCGGCAGATAAAGAATCCTCCCTTTTCCCTTTCTTTGCTTCTTTATTTCTCAAAAAAAGTACAGAAATTCCCCAACTTTTAAGAAGTGGTAAGAAAAGATATACCACTAAATCACTAAACCACAAAATTCCACAAAAGGAAATTTTTAGTGAATTTTAGTGTTTTTGTGTTTTCGTGGCTAAAAATGTAATTGGTGACAATTCTAATTATTGCACACCCAAGTTGGGGAATTCCTGAAAAAAGTAGTTGATATTTTAAGGATGATACTGTATACTTATAAAGTGAAAAGTTGTTGGTTTTATTAGGAAGTAAAAATGAAAAACCACATTTTCAAATCAAACATTTTATTCCTAATGCTTCTTATCCTGTTTGGATATGCAAGCCAGTCTCTGGCTAAAGAAAAACTTATTCTTGTTTCAACAACATCCACACTAGACTCGGGTCTATTTGATGTGCTTATTCCTGTCTTTGAAAAAAAATATGATTGTTCTGTAAAAATTATTGCCGTTGGCACAGGACAGGCAATTCGTCTGGCAAAGGATGGTAATGCTGATGTGCTTTTAGTTCACGATAGAATGGCAGAAGAACAATTTGTAAAAGATGGTTATGGTCTAAAACGGTTTGATGTGATACATAACGATTTCTTGATTGTAGGCCCTAAAAATGACCCGGCGGGGATAAGAAGTCAGAAGTTAGAAAATAGAGAAAATGTTTTAGATGCATTCAAGAAAATATATGCAACAAAATCATTTTTTGTCTCTCGCGGTGATGACTCAGGAACACATAAGGCGGAATTGCGTCTCTGGAAACAGTTGAATATAACGCCAGGGGGCAATTGGTATATCGAAAGTGGAACAGGGATGGAAATAACCTTAAGGATTGCCAGTGAGAAAAATGCCTATTGTCTTGTTGATAGAGCAACCTGGCTGACCCATAAAAAAGAAATAGATACCCTGGAAAAACTTTTTGAAGGTGACCCGATTTTATTTAATCCCTATTCTGTAATTATTGTTTCCCCTGCTAAATTTCCATGGGCAAACTATAAACTGGCAAAAAAATTCGTTGATTTTATAAGAAGCCGGGAGGGACAGGAAATTATAAAAAATTTTGGCATTGACAAATTTGGCGAACCATTGTTTTTCCCGGATGTTGTAAAATAGGTTTTCAGCAACTTCTCATTCTGATTATATTTTTACCGCAGAGGACACAGAGAGCGCAGAGAATAATGATTGTTTTTATTATAGCATTAAGCCTTTCTCTTTTATTCATCTGGGCGGTCTCTGTGTCCTCTGCGGTGAATAATTACGATAGTTTTTACAAGGTTAAACTCCAATGGAATATATATTCGAAGGAATAAGGCAGGGATTTTTGCTATTATTTCCACCCAGAAAAGAAATAGTCGAAATCGTATTTCTGTCGATAGTTGTCTCGGGAACGGCTACTGTATTATCAGGGGCATTAGCCATACCTGTGGGAATTTTTTTGGCTGTAAAAGAATTCAGATTCAAAAGATTTTTAACGGCTATTTTAAATACATCGCTTGTCTTTCCTGCAGTATTGATTGGCTTATTGGTCTATATATTTTTAAGTAGAAGAGGGCCTCTGGGTGCCTTTGGACTTCTTTTCACGCCTTATGCCATAATAATTGCCCAGGCAATTCTGGCTACACCTATAATTACCACCCTTGTTCTTTCTGCCTTGAAAGGTATTGCCAAAGATGTCCAGGATGTCTCATATTCCTTAGGGGCGAATAAATATCAGATGGCGTTAGTTTTAATCAAAGAAGGAAAATTCGCTTTTCTTACGGCGGTGATTGCCGGTTTTTCCCGGGTTATTGGAGAAACAGGCATGACCTTGATGGTCGGCGGAAATATAAAAGGTGAAACACGGGTAATGACAACTACCATTGCCCTTGAGACAATGAAAGGAAATTTTGAAATTGGAATTGCCGTGGGTGTTGTCTTACTTTTTGTCGCCATAGTTATAAATATGATTTTACAGATAATTCAAGGTAAATGATGAATATCCCTAAGTTTTGGAGTTTTTGAGGGGGAAAACCTTTTTTAAAAGGTTTTCCCCCTCAAACTCCCCTTTTCCAAAACTTTTTAACCACAAGTAATCTTTGGAATGTAGCACATTCCAAAGATTACTTGTGGTTAAAAAGTTTTGGG
>SBAY01000145.1 GCA_005239945.1 Nitrospira sp. | reverse complement strand
TATTACCGAAGAGCCGTGTGAGGGAAAACCTCAAGCACGGTTCTGTGAGGGGCATTAAGCAATTAAAAGGAGGTTGTTGAATATGTCTACTCGACACAAAGAACTGGAAAGGATTATAAAGATTATTAAGAATTTAAAAGAGGAAGTGAAGAAGGAATACAAATCTGAGGTTGTGGGTATATTTGGCTCTTATGTTCGTGGTGGACAGAAACAAGTAAGTGATATTGATGTTCTGGTGAAGTTTCACCAGGGAGCAACACTCCTTGATTTTGGTGGACTTGCTGTATTTCTTGAAGAAACTGTGGGAAGAAAGGTAGATGTTGTGCCTATTGATGTTATCAGGAAAGAAATTAAGAAAGAGATTTTAAGAGAGGCTATTTATTTATGAGAAATATAGGCTTGTATTTGAAAGATATTTTAGAAGCAATGAAATCCATTGAGGGATTTTTGAAAATATGGAGTTTAATGAATTTAAAAGCAAGGATATCGTCACGAGTGCAGTTATCAGGAAATTCGAAATCATTGGGGAAGCAGTAAAAAACATTCCACAGGAAATAAGAGAAAAATATCCTGAAGTGCCATGGAAAAAGATGGCTGGCATGAGAAATATCCTTATACATTTCTATTTTGGCATAAAATATGATGCTGTTTGGGAGACTATAAAAAATGATATACCTAATTTGAAACCACTGGTGGAAAAAATAATAATAGATATAGAAATGGCAAGAGATAAATGATAGTTAATATTGCCCTGTCAGATTGGATTGGATCTGGCGGTAAAAACTCATGTATAGTTGTTAGAAAGGTAGTAGCATGATTCAGAGAGTAAATTATATATTCATCAAGGCAGATCTGGATACGGTATTTTCAATAGCCGCAGATGTTGAAAAATACCCTGAATTTATCCCAGAATTTAAGACTAACAGGGTTCAAAAAATAGAAGATAATAAAATAGTAGTTGAACGGGCAATTAAAATAGGAGTTAAAACCTTTCCCTGGAAATCGGTAGGAATAATAAAAAGAAATCACTCAATTATATTTGACCAAATTGAGGGATTCTTAAAAGGAATGCATACAGAGTGGATATTTGAAAAGGTAAAAAATGGCACAGGAGTAAGAGTAACTCATGAATTTGAAATAAAAATACCTCTAATTGGAAATATGATAGGAAAATACCTTATTTGGAATCTTTTTATAAAAAAGATTGCTGACAAAATATTGATTAGATTAAAAGACGAGATAGAAAATAGGAGACAACAGACACAATGAATTTTACCACCTTTTACTTAATCTTTCTGGTAATATCTACTATTAATAGAATAAGAATGAGGGAAAGAATTTTATCTACTAAGATGGAAAGAGGTGAAATCTATGCAAAATGGACATTAAAGGTGTTATTTATATCATATATTTTGATTATTATAGTTACAGTAGTAGAATATTTTGTCTGCAGACGAGAAATAAATTTTTATGTAACCATTTTAGGTTTTGCCCTATATCTATTCGGTCTATCAGGGAGAGAAAAACCTGTAAGGGTCTTAGGAAAATACTGGAGTCCACATATTGAAATTAGAGATACACAAATATTAATAAAAGACAGAATCTATAAATATATGAGACATCCATATTACTTTTTTTTCTACTTGAAGCAGGTGGATTTCCACTTATCCCAAATTCATATTACTCACTTTTTTTTGTGGGGATAGTATTTTTTCCAGCAATCCTTTGGAGAATACATTTAGAAGAAAAAATATTGATTGAAAAATTTGGTCAGGAGTATCTTGATTATAAAAAAGAAGTTCCTGCTCTATTACCACTAATAAGATTAAAAAGGAGGATAAGATGAATTTTACCTTAATCTATATTATTTTTTTAATTATATCAATTATCTATCGACTTCGCAGAGTAAGCAGGTCCTATGTTAGTGAACCAAAACCAGGTAAAATTTATGCTCCTATAAGTTATGCTGTCCTACTTTGCTTTTATCTTCTAATATGGATTAGTTCTGTGGCAGAGTATTTCTATTTTCAGATTATTTCACCTGTCAGAGAGATTAATCTGATAGTTAGTGGTCTAGGGTTTTTAATATATGTTGTGATAATTCCACTTCGTTCACAGGCGGCAAAGTCATTAGGAAAATACCTGAGCTCGGATATTAAAATCATGGAAGACCATAAGTTAATTAAAGAAGGACCATATAGATATATAAGACATCCCCTTGCTTTATATGTCATTATTGAGGTTTTTGGTCTTACACTTATCCCCAACTCTTATTACTCATTTCTCGCAGTCGTATTTATCTTCCTACCATATACAATTTTTAGAACATATTTAGAGGAAAAGGCATTAATTGAGAAATTTGGACAGGAATATCTTGATTACAAAAAACAGGTCTATGCCTTTTTACCAATAAAAAAGAGGACCTCCAGATGAACTTTGAACCCATTTTATTGTTTATAACCAGCTTTATTAATCTGTTTTTGGGAATTTTTGTTTTTACAAAGAATGTCAAAGGCGAAGTAAATAAATCATTTTCTCTGTTTGCTTCAGCTATAGCTTTCTGGGGCTTTGGATTATTAACCCTGTCTTTAGTTCCTCAAGGATATAAATCATTTGCTTTGAATTATTGTCTTCCCATACTTCATCTTGGACTGGTATTTATTCCCTCCTCATTCTTGAATTTTGTTGTCTCTATTACTAAAAATAAAAGCCTCATCAATATTATTTTCTGTTATTTTGTCTATACCTTAAGTGTTGTCTTTATTATTTTAGGAAGAATAGGACTATTTGATCCGGATATTAGTTATCTGTATGGCAGCTATCGGGTTGTAGGGGGTCCAGCAAATCCTCTTTTTGGAATATCTTTTCTGGTTGTATCTAGTTATGGAATATATCTTTTATACAAAAAATATTTGACTACAGAATCATCTTTAGAAAAGAATCGTCTGACATACCTTCTTGTTGGATTATATATAGCTTTGTTAAGTAGTATAACTAATATCCTTCGAGTTACTGGCATTATTCAAGTATATTCTATGGCACATCTGGGGGTTTTATTTCTAAATATAATGATTACCATAGCAATTATCAGGTACCGCCTGATGGATATTACCATTATTATTCAGAAAGGATTTGCTTATGCATTGTTGACTACATTAATTACAGGTATCTGGTTATTAGGTATCTTCACCTTTGAGGTGATTTTACATATCCAATCTTTATTTGCCCGAGTCTTAACCATCATGCTCATCATGTTTATCTTTCAACCTCTTCGTGAAAAGATACAGTTGATTATCGATAAAATGTTTTATCGTGAACGGCATGACCTGCAACAACTCCTAAAAAAGGTATCTAAGGAAATAGCCACCATTATCGAAAAGGAGACATTATTGTCAACGGTTATTAATATCATTATAGAATCTATCCATCCTAAGTATGCCGTCCTGATGTTGTTAGATGAATCTTTGGATGGATATAAACCGGAATTTGGTCTTGGTAATTATAATTCCTCCCTGGTAATTAAACAGAATGAACCTATTGTCCGATGGTTTAACGAAGAAAAAAGGGAGATATTGCATGAGGAGGTAATGGAAAATCCCGAATTTAATGGTATGCGTGATGATATCGCTAATGCCATAGAGCGGATGGTAAGCATCATCTCCATTCCTCTTATTTCCAAAGATAAGCTGGTGGGGATATTAAACTTAGGTCCCAAACTCAGTGAAAAACCGTATACTCATGATGAAATAACCTTTCTTACTACCATGAGTGATGAGGTGGCAATTGCCCTGGAAAATACTAAGTTATACACCGACCTTAAAAAACATGCCCTTGATTTAGAAAAAAAGGGTGAGGAATTAAGGATAGCTAATATGGCTAAATCTAATTTCTTGAAGATTGTTTCCCATGAGTTACGCACACCTTTGACTGTTATTCTTGGATACCTTCAACTACTTTCCTTGAAAGCATTTGATAACGAAGGAGAGAAAAGGGGTATTAAAATAATGGAGGAAAAATCCAAACATCTAAATGAGTTAATTGGGGATATCCTGGATTTATCTAAAATCGAGCGGGGCGAGGTCTATGAAATTAAAAAGCAACCAGTGGATTTGAAAAGGATAATCGAGGAGGTTATCTTTATCTGGACACCAAAGGCGCAGGAAAAGAATATTACCCTTCAATCCAGAATACCCCAAAATTTTCCTCTAATTATGTATGACCATGAGCTCGCAGAAGAAATCTTTAGTAAATTGGTGGATAATGCCATAAAATTTATTAAGAAGGACTCCGGAGGTAAGGTAACTATCAGGGTCGAGGACAAAGGTGATGTCATAGAGGGTTGTGTTGAGGATACTGGAATTGGCATCAAAAAGGAGAATTTCAAGAAGATATTCGAACGGTTTTACCAGATAGATATGTCTGATACACGGGAATATGAAGGCACAGGACTTGGTTTAGCCATCGTCAAGGAGATACTTGAGCAATCTGGTGGGGGTATCAGGGTAGAATCAGAGGTAGGTAAAGGCAGTAAATTTATCTTTACCCTGCCCAAAGAGGAAGTAACAGGCGAATTGCCTAAAATAGGCTTAAAGGGAAAATCACCGCAGGAGACAAGGGTTTTACTGGTTGAGGACAAAGAAGATATTTTAGAGTTGGCCGAGTTATATTTAAAATTTCATGACTATAAAATAGATACCGCCAGGAATGGGGTTGTGGCCTTAGAAAAACTCTATGCCCAAAAGCCTGATCTGGTCATATATGATCTTAAGGTGCCACAGGTAGATGGATATGAAATAGGACATATCTTAAGAGACCACGAAGATACAAAGGATATTCCCCTGCTGATGTTAGTACCGGTAGAGGAGGAGAAAAATTTAGATAAGATTTACAAGGCAGGGGCAACAACACATTTATTCAAGCCCTTTGATTTTAAAGATTTGATGGAAAAGGTTGGTAGTTTGGTGTGAACAGTAGAAAGATTACTAAGCGATTACACCCAACCATGACAGAAATTCCCTAACTTTTAGCAATGATTTAAAGAAGTCGATTTTTTGAGGGGAAAAACCCTTTGAAAAGGGTTTTTCCCCTCAAACTCCCCTTTTCCTAAACTTTTTAATCACAAGAGTATAAAATTTTATTTACCCCATTTCTTATAAATGGGTAAATAAAATTTTATACTCTTGTGATTAAAAAGTTTTGGGGAAGAGAGGGGTTAAAGGGG
>SBAY01000315.1 GCA_005239945.1 Nitrospira sp. | reverse complement strand
TAGAAGGAAAAATAGATGAAATTTTCTTTTCTTTTTCTGATTTCTATTTTCCAATTTCCAATTTCAATCTGTAGATGGAAGAAAGATTAATATTTCTACATCTTACTGCTAACTCACACTTTCAATCTTGAAGAGGCAATAGTCAGGTATCTTTAATCCTCCAAAGTGGCTCAAAAAATGGTTTCTTAACAGAAGCGTGTTAATCTTCGGTAATAGATTAATAATTCTTATTCATAAATCATAACATTTCTCTGCTAACGAGAGAACTATTTCTGGCATTTTGGCCTTTATTAACTCCCTTTTGATTCTATCTTGTTCTGTAATACCATTAAATAAATTTTTGTATAAAGGCAAATCGCTGATATAATGAATAGCTAAGGCTTTTAATTGACTACTTTTAGCTGCCATATAGAAAGCCGATGTCTCCATATCAATTCCCAAACAATCTTTTGTAATTAATTTTGATAAAAACTGTTTGGTTTCAGCCATTAATGATGCCGTTGTAAATATCCTTCCTACATGGCATGATACTTCTATTTCACAACTTTGTTTTTTAACCTCAGGAAGTAAAAAATGTAACAGTTCATCATCAAGTGATACCTTATTATCAAACTGGTTATCAGTGCATCCTGAATGGTACTGAGAAAATCCCTCTCCAATTATTGCCTCTGTAGGTATAACTATATCTCCAATATTCATCCAATTATGGAGACCACCTATGGAGCCAGTATACAAAACTATCTTGCATGGTGTATGTTTGAGAACAATAGTGCAGTCCCCAATTATAGAACTTCCTACCCCAGTATGAAGTACAGTAATCTCCTTTCCATTAACTAAGCCAGAAAATCCAGTATGCCATCCCTTAAATTCAGCAGTAATAGTATCATATTTATCCTTAAATCCTTCAAGTATCTCTAAAGAGAAGGTAAATATGACAACTTTGCTGATAGTAGTAGGAGTACATCCAAAATATTTTTGGCAGATAGCCTTGCTACTAACTTTACTCACTGGCTACTCGGTCTCCTTTTAACATCCTCTCGATGAATAAAAATAACCTTAAGAAATAGTATCACAAAATAACAATAAAGTCAACTATTTCTATTAATTTCCAGAAATTCCCCAACTTTTAAAATTACTGAGGTGCTAAGGGAAGATATGCCACAAAATCACCAAAACACAAAGAATTAGCATTGAGCAAAGAGCACGGAGCAGGGAAATTCTTTTTTCTCCAGACTTTATGCTCCAGGCTCAAAGCTCTCTCTTTGTGTTTTTGTGGCTAAAAATGTAATCTGCTGATACAGATGACAATTCTAATTATTGCACCCAAGTTGGGGAATTTCTGATTAATTTCTTTTTAAAGCAAAAAGTTTTTGATTTTTTCCTCCAAATTTGGTATATTAAAGAAGGGTGATGTTAATTAGGAATATATCTTTATTCATAGGAGATATAAAAAGTGCAGCAAAATAACATTGAATCAACCAAAGAGGAGTTTTACTTTCAATGGCATATAACTGATAGATGTAATCTACGGTGTTCTCACTGCTATCAAGAGAATTATCGAAGTCAAGATGAGATGTCCATAGATTCATTAAAAATGATTGCCGACAAACTCATTTCTGCTTTAAATAAATGGCAGAGAGAAGGACGAATTGCACTTACAGGAGGGGAACCCTTACTAAAAAAAGAACTCTTTCCACTTCTGGATTATCTACAAGAAAGTGAGCAGATTAAAAATATCAGTATCCTTTCAAATGGAACACTTCTAAATAAAGAGATAGCTGAGCAGCTTCATTCAATAAAGAAATTACATTTTGTTCAGATCTCTCTTGATGGAGCCTGTGCTGAGATAAATGATGTTATTCGAGGTAAAGGTTCATTCCACAAGGCGTTAAAAGCGATTAGACTATTGAATCAAAACGGAATTCCAGTCAGGTTGATGTTTACCATTCATAAAGGAAATGTTAATGAAATATCCCCGTTGATTGATTTAGCAATTAGTGAGGATATAGATGGTTTAACCTTTGAAAGATTTGTTCCCTGTGGAAATGGAAAAGGAATGAAGGATATGATTCTTTCCCCAGGGGAATTACGGGATGCATATCAAAGAATTTCTGAGCGTGCCGATTTGGAATATGATAGAGGAAGCAAATTAACCATACTTAAATTAAGAACGCTTTTTGCCTGTATTGATAAAAATGGAACAAGAGATGGTTCAAATATTCCGTTTAAAAAACAACTTGGGGCAATGTGTTCCGTTGGAATCGACAGTTTATGTTTTCTTCCTGATGGGAGCGTTCTACCGTTTCTTGATAGTCATCTTTTCAATGATACCTTAGATTGGTTAATATCTCAGCAAAACGAAGATTATGGATGGGGATATTGCCAGAGACAACCAGTGGGAAGTACTCCATTTTGTACAGGGGTGGCAATAACAGGGCTTTTGCAATATCCGGATAAGGTCGCTCCAGAGGTAATTGCTAACGGTTTAAAGTGGATAGAAGAAAACCAATTAGAAGAGGGATTATGGCCAGACCATTACATTGAGGAAGGGAGCGTCTGGGCTTTTTATGCGTTAACCGAAGGATATAAATTTTTGAAGGGTCAAAGATGATTTGGCAATTAGAAAAGGAAATTATAAGAAATATAAGAAATATTCCACAGGTTCCCCTTAGTCTGTTACTATCAGGAGGGATTGATTCTTCGCTGGTATTGGCATTAATCAAAAAGGTATATTGGGAAATACCGATTCATACCTTCTCTTTGGCAAGGAATGAGAATTACCCTGATTTAGCCTTTGCTCGTGAGGTAGCCAGGATGCTTGAGACCGACCATCACGAAATAATATTATCCAACCTTGAATATGAGGAGTTTAAAAGAGAGTATGATAAAGTTAAGAAATACAACTTCAAGGGTGATGTAAATGCTTATATCCTCTGTTCAATCGCCAGCGAATATTCCAGGGTAATTGTTACCGGAGATGGAGGAGATGAATGCTTTGGCGGTTACTGGCTCCATGAATATCCTTTGGGGCATCGGGAAACAGGACAAATTAAATGTTTTGATGATATCCACCCTGATGTGAAAAAACATTTAAAGGAAATGGTTCGATTAGGATTCAGAAACTTTCTCTACAAAGCAGAATCCACAAGAGAAGACTATGATGCGGTTTGGGAATATTTCGTGGAAATCATGCTGCCCAGACATCTGGAACCTCTTTTGTATACCGTTAAGGTTTTGAATATCGATGTCTATACTCCTCTTTTTTCAGAAAATTTAGTAAATTTTTTGAGGAAGTTACCTTATGAAGAAAGGGTTGACCGAAAGATTGAGAGGAATCTGGCCGCAAAGTATCTGCCAAAATCAATTATAGAAAGAGAAAGTATAGGATTCGATTTAGCCCTGGGAAAAGAGGCGGTTGCCAATTGACAGAATAAATCTTTATTGTTTAAAGGTTATATATGAAAATCTGCATAATAAGTAAATATCCACCTATAGAAGGTGGAATATCATCTCAAACCTATTGGTTAGCCAGAGCACTTGGAGAAAAAGGGCATGAAGTTCATATTGTAACCAATGCCATGGAAGTGGAGGATATTTATAAAGAACAAATAGAAAATGAGGATTTAGATTTATATCAACCTAAGAATGTCTATGTCCACAGTAGCGACCCTTCTCCCTCCCTGGAAGCCAATCCAAGTCATATCCCGTTTTCAAAAGCCTATTGTGAGAAATTAGCCAGTCTATCCATTGAAGTTATTGAAAAATATGACCTTCAGTTAATAGACTCCTGGTATATCCTTCCCTATAGTATCTCTGGTTTCATAGCCAAAACCATTACAGGTAAACCTCAAATCATACGGCATGCTGGAAGTGACATGAGAAGACTTTTCCCCTCTCCTTACTTAAATACTCTCTTTAAATCAGTCTTTGCGTCAGTTGATTTAATCGTTACAAATCATAAGATAAAAGAGGATTTTATAAATCTGGGCATCCCAGAATCAAAACTGGTCGTAGACCAAAGAATAGCTGTGGATACAACAGCTTTTAATCCAGAAGTTGAGCCTATTGATTTATCCAGGTACACAGCGCAGCAGAGCCGCAACCAAATCCCAACCTAACGGTTGGAAAAGGAGGTTTATCGCTTTAACCACACCAAGGTATGTCTTTAAAACCTTCT
>SBAY01000244.1 GCA_005239945.1 Nitrospira sp. | reverse complement strand
AATACATTGTATACATAACTTATTGAATTAATAGTATCTTGAATTAAAATGGTCCTTAAATTATCCAAAATGGGCTATTTTTCGTTATCGCCTACATAGAACGAGGGTAAAAAATGAAATTTAAGAATATCTTATCATTTATGCTTATTAGTTTATGTGGATTTTATACCGGCTGTGCGGGAATACCAATATGTCCAATAGAGACCACTGAGGAACAGGCAAAATATGAGCGATTAGGGGAGAATATCATAAAGGCACATATAGGGGGGTATGCTGAAGATGACTTGATTATTTGTGTCCCATCGTATAATTCTAATCGTGGTAAGATTTATATTTTTTATGGAAGAAATATTGATTCTAAAGGGAGAATAACCTCACCTACATGGGCTGATGCTACTATTGAAAGTGAAAATGAGCAAGATAGAGTAGGTGAGTTTGTATTTACAGGAGATTTAAATGGAGATAAAAGGGATGACTTGATTATTGGTGTACCTAATGCTAATTGTAATAAAGGTAAGATTTGTATATTTTATGGAGGAAAGATTATTAGAAATTATGATATTAGTGGTGCAGATGCTATTATTGAAGGTGAAGAAGAAGCTGATAGAATAGGTGAAAATATTACAATCGCCAATCTTGATAAAAAAGATGAGGATAAAAAAGATGACTTAATAATCAGTGTGCCAACTGCGGATGGTAATAAAGGTAAGGTTTATATCTTTTATGGAGGAGATATCCCTCGGTTCACAACCTCTGTATCCTCTGCTAATCTTACGATTCAATAGGAAAAGATGATTATTAAAACCTTTCTTCCTTCAGTAATCACGGGTATCTTATGTTCTTTAAGTATAATTCCGCATCTTGCTAATTTAATCTGGATTGGTTTAGTGCCGTTATTATTGATAAGAACCAATAGTTGGTTTCAGGTTACTCTTTCCGGTTATTTAGCAGGGACTATTTTATTTGCCGCTATCTCATTTAGTATTATCCCGGATAATTTAGTTGGATTTTTGTTTTATACATTCATAGCCACAGGATTTTTTGCAGTCTTTATACTTATCTGGAACTGGATAAAAAAATTAGCACCTAATGAGTTTATACTTCTGTTTTTCCCCGCACTACTATGGACTTCGTTAGAATATTTATTTTTAAACCTTTTCTCAATACCATTTACCATAAGCTTAGTATTATATCAAAAGCCTCAATTTCTTCAATCAGCAAGTTATAGCGGAATCTATGGAGTATCTTTTTTAGTTGTCTTAGTTAATTCTGCAATAGCGATGATGAGCAGGTTTATTTTTCAACAGGCTACATTGCGAAAAAGATATGTATTTGCTGGAGTCGGAATTGTAGTTTTTATGTTTTTATTAAACTTGTTACATGGTGTTATGAGTAGTCCAGAGACCACCAATAATAAAATTAAAATATCAGTTGTTCAAGGTAATATTAAACCTGATGAATATGATTTAGCATCTATTTTACCTCCTAAGGCTGAGGAGATACAGAATAAATACTTTAAATTGATTTTAGCCTCCTCGAAAGATAGCCCTGATATTATTGTCTTGCCAGAAGGAACAACTACTAATTTTAACTTTCGTATTCATAAGTTACGGAATGAGATATATCATTTAGCTAACAAGACTAATAGCCACTTATTATTTGGTAGCCTTGATTTAGATGAGGAAGGTAGGGTTTATAATTCTATCTTTATCGTCTCACCTGAAAGAAGACTAATTAATAGGTATGATAAGGTTAAACTTGTACCATTTGGAGAGGGAATTGTAAATAAAGGTAAGGAATATAAGGTGATATCTACATCTGTTGCAGACTTTGGGCATCTAATCTGCTGGGAGTCAGTATTTCCTGAAATTGCACGCAAGTTAGTAAGAAATGGAGCAGAAATTCTGTTTATCCATACCAATGATGGAGATTTTAGAATTTCAACCCTACCTATTTTGCATGCCGCTGAGGCAGTATTTCGTGCTATTGAAACCAGACGCTATGTAGTCAGAGCGGCAAACTTTGGTGTATCTATGATAGTTAATCCAAAAGGGGAAATAATTAAACAAATGGGGTTAAATAAAGAAGGAAGTATACATGCTAAAGTAGAAACAAGTAAAGAACAAGGTGTTTATACTAAGATTGGTGATATTTTTAGCCTGATATGTGTAGTTTTGACTTTATTACTCCTGGGAATAACAGTTTGTAAAAAAAAGCAGAAAATAACTGAGTCTAAGCCTATCATAGAAAATAAATCTCTACGCTACCAGGTATTAGGATTTGTTAGTGGTCAGATATTACTAATAATTTTGGTGGTCATCTCAGGCGTGATAATCACTGGTAACTTTGTTAGTCCAGGTTTAAATTGTGGTAGGCATTTATCAAACTTCTTTATTTCTTCAATACTACCCTTAGAAGTAGTAGAGACAAAATTTTTACAGGCAGAATCCAATACCTGTGGTCCTGCAGCTTTATCTTACTTACTTAATTTATGGGGATATGAAACTTCAGAAAAACAGATGAATAAATTTGTAAGGATAAAGAAAGAAGGGGTAAGTATGTATGATTTAGCTCAGGTTGCAAAGAAGTTAGATTTTAATGCCTGGGATACGCAGACCAGATTGCTAAGCTTGATTTGATGCAGGTTAAAGTGCAATTAGCAGAGAATGAGGCAAGATTAATCGCTGAGAAAAACTCATTTAAAAACTCATGGTTGACATTCAGTAGGCTTCTTAATATTCCTACTGAATCAAAGATTTTAATACCAGAAGAGCCTTTGATTGAAGATGAAGGTATATTTTCTTTACTTTCTACACTATCAGAACAAAATGCTATTTCTACAGGTCTTAAGAATAGAATTGATGTAAAACAACTAAAAATTAATATAGAATCAGCAAAATTAAATTTGAATACAAAACTAAGCATAAATAAACCTACATTGAGTCTTCAAGGAAAACACTACTGGAAAAGTAGTAAGAAGGAACTTAAAGATATAGATAAAGATATAGATAGACAATGGGAGGTCTCTGCCCAAGTAAGTATTCCTATTATAGATGGAGGCTTAAATAGAGAGGAAGTAAAATCTGCTAATCTTAGTCTTAAAAAAGCTGAATATGAATATGAGGAGTTAATTAAAAATATTCATGATGATATTCACCAATTATATGAGGTACCAAAGCAACAACTAATAGAAGCAGAAACCTCATATAGAAGGGTAAAATTACAGTATGAGGCTACTAAAGAGGAATCAAGTCTTAATGACAGTAAGGTACAATTTGAAAAGGCAAAAATGCAGCTACAAAACGCAAGAGATGAATTGAAATCTATTATTAATGAATTAAATAAAGAAAATATTCCTTATCAGTCTATTGGAACTATAAGTTTAGTAGTAGAAAGTCGAGTAGATGAATTTGACATCCAAAAAATAAAACTTAAGCAACT
Organism: Nitrospira sp.; assembly: GCA_005239945.1. Taxonomy (GTDB): domain Bacteria; phylum UBA9089; class CG2-30-40-21; order CG2-30-40-21; family SBAY01; genus SBAY01. The sequence goes on along the minus strand of SBAY01000244.1, from coordinate 1,925 downwards.
TACACGAATTAGAGGAAGAAGCATAGCCGTAGAATTGTCAGGATATATCCTTAAAATAGGTGATAAAGTTATAGAAGACCCCAAGGCACCTTATATAGAGGTTATATCTTCTATAAAGAATACTTCTAATGCTCAATTAAAACATGGACTTCAGGTAGATGGAGAAATAGTTACAAACTGTAAAGAGAATATACTTTGTATTCCATTATCAGCTATCTTAGAAAAAGATGACAAGAAGGTAGTATATGTAGTAGAAGGCAATCAAGCAATAATGAAACAGATTGAACTATGAATTGGAGGAGGGGAAATGGTAGAAGTAGTAAGTGGGCTTAAAGAAGGAGAGTTAGTAGTTAGCATTGGAAATTTAGATTTAAAAGATAAGGATTTAGTTAAGAAAAAATGAGTTTAATTGAAACGATTAAAGAATCTATTGAATCTATAAGATTACATAAACTTCGCTCTATTCTTACTATGTTAGGGATAATTATAGGTGTAGGCACTATTATTGGACTTTTATCTATTAGCCTTAGTACGAAACGAAAGATATTACAAGAGATAGAAAAGATGGGTTCAGACATTATCTGGATTAATCCAATTTCACAATCTCAAGAACTAAACGGCAAGAATAAAAGATTTTCTGTAAAAAGGCTTGTGGAAAGGGATATTAGAGCTATAAAATATCAATGTCCCTCTATTGTTACGATAACCAAGGAATTACGGGATTTTCTACCAGTAATTTTTAGGAATAAACATCTTATGTGGGATATTTTTGGTGTTGAACCTGCTTATCTTGAAGTGCGTAGACTTAAACTTGTTCAAGGTAGATTTGTTTCTTCAATCGACCTTACTTTTTCACAAAGAATATGTATACTTGAGGAGTGTAAAGAAATTAAGAAATTATTTGGTTTGAGTAGCCCTATTGGTAAGGAAATATCAATTGGAGGATTAAGGTTTAAAGTAGTAGGTGTAGTGAGTCAAAAGGGTGAAGAAATAGGAGAGATACCATCTCCTAAGATTTATATTCCGTTAACCACTCTCCAAAAGATTAATCTTGCAAGAGAAGTTGATATTCTCTACGCTAATATTAAAGATTATAATTGGGTTAAAAAAGGCAAAGAGCAAATTGAGGCAGTATTAACACAACGATATGGCAAAAATCATAGCTTTTTAGTAGAATGTGCCGGGAATATGATTGAGACAACAAAAAATGTGATGAATATTGTAACTTTTGTTGGCACAGGGATTGCATCTATTTCTCTAATAGTTGGAGGGATAGGGATAGCAAATATGATGTTGGTTGCAGTAGCTGAAAGAAGAAGAGAAATCGGTATCCGTAAGGCAATTGGAGCAAAGAAAAAATATATTTTAACACAGTTTTTAATCGAAGCAATAACTATATGTTTATTAGGTGGGATAATGGGTATCTTCATTGGAGTAATAGTTGGCAATATCTTTAATTTACTTTTGGATCTGCCAGTATCATTTCAATTTTGGGTAATTTTAGTCGGATTTATTTTTGCAAGTGTAGTAGGTATATTTTCTGGTATTTACCCTGCTATTCGAGCGGCTAACTTAGACCCAATTGAGGCATTGAGGTATGAATGATCAGAGAACAGAAGCCAGACAACCAACAAATGGATAAATTAATAATCAGTTTAAAAAATATCTCCAAGATTTATAAATTAGGTGATAATGTTCAGGTAAAGGCATTAAAGGATATATCATTAGAGATTAAAAAAGGGGAATTTGTTGCCATTATGGGACCATCAGGCTCGGGTAAATCTACCTTGCTTAACCTTATTGGCTGTATGGATAGACCAGATAAAGGAACTTATCTATTAGAAGAAACAGAGGTAGCTCGACTTTCGGATAATCAACTTGCAGAAATAAGACTAAAGAAAATGGGTTTTGTCTTTCAAACCTTT
>SBAY01000037.1 GCA_005239945.1 Nitrospira sp. | reverse complement strand
TCCTAATTTCTACTTTCCAATTTCTAATTTCAATGTTGTGTGAACGGCTATAGTTCAGTAATTATGATCCATCAATTGAGGTGTGACAGAGCACTAGGCCATCCTTTTGCAATTTCTACCCTTTTTAGTCTGATGTCTGATGTCTATGGTCTACTGTCTGAATCACAGACTCCTTCATTAGTTTCATCCCCCCGGGAATCATAACCACTACTTCAGGGACAGTAATCTTTTCGAGCCTTTCATTGATGGTCGAGAAGGTAAGAGAGATTTTTACCGCCAGTGGTAAACACATCCTTTCAGATGAGTCCCAGGTTTCTTTCCATTGTTCATCCTTAAGGTCATAATACATAAATTCTATGGATTCTATCCCCTTATCTAAAAACACCTTTTCTGATTTTTCATCTCCCATCTGCATTTGCTCTAATCCCTCAGACCCTAAAAATTCTTCTACCAAACCTTTCTCTGCTCCAAACTCTACCCTTGTCAAACCTGCCTTAGATGATGAGGTTGTCACGAAACCCAGGGAATATCTATCCCCTTTAAAGGTTAACTTCTTATTTAACGGTGAGATAAAGGCATTCTGAAGGCGGGAAGACATCATATCCAGGCAGACCCTGACGCGTTGATATACCTCTACCTTTTTTGAGACACCAGTCCATGATTTTAGCCCCAGACCAAATGAACTGGCAATTAAAGCTACCAATATGCTGATAGTCAACAGGGTAACCAAAAGTTCTATTAAGGTAAAACCTGATTGTTTATTCACTCTTTTCCCCTTTATCTTCTATCGGTTGAATAACTCGATAGCCTGTCAATTCAATGCTTTTTTGTCCTTTTCTCCCTTGCCAGAATACCTGAAGCTGGATTTCCTCTATTCCCTCCCAGTGTGACTGATTAATCGCCACTGCCCATTCATATTCAACATCACCTTCTTCAAAAATACCCTCTAAATTTGTCTCTAAGCCACTTTTAATCGCGGTCATTTTAGATTGAGCTAAGATAAGTCCAATGGTGTAGTCCCGAATATCCGCTGTTGAACTCATGGTTCTGGAGAATAGATTAAGGATAACTATCAAACTGACGGCAAAGATGGTCATAGCCACCATTACTTCTATGAGGGTAAAACCTTTTGAATCTGATTTTGGCATTTTTTCTCACCCCGGGTGGAGAAGGGGAGAGGGTGGGAAGATGGGAGGATGAGAAGGTAGAAAAGTGAGATTTTTTCCCTTTCTCATCTTCTCATCTTCTTACCTTCTCATCCCCTCCCCCTCTCTCCCCTTCTTTCCATGTTAATAAAATTATACCACCCCAATCGTTATTTGTCAAACAAAAATGGTTTGTGCGTTGAGAATACGAAAAATGTATCAGAAAAAAGTTTTTTATATCTTGACAAAATGAATAAATTATGGTATAGTTATGAGTAAGGTGTTAGGTAAGGTTAATAAAAGAGGGACAAAAATCCCCTCCTACTTTTTTACCTGACACCTGAATGTTTACGATAATGGAGGGAAAGATGAATTTGGTGCGGAGAAATTTGGTAGAAAGGATGATGTGGATAATTAGCGTTTTATTTTTATTGAATATCCCGATAGAGGGTTGGGCAAAAGATAAGATCTCTTATTTTTTAGGTCCTGGGGATGTAGTAAAAGTCTTTGTCTGGGAACATCCGGAATTAAGTGGTGAGATAACCGTTGACCCAGCGGGGAATATATCATTTCTTCTGTTAGGAGATGTAATGGTGGAGGGATTGACAGAAGAAGAGTTAGAAGGGGTCTTAACTGAAGGGTTATGCCGCTACATAATGAACCCTAATGTCTCGGTTACTATCGTAGGATATCATAGTAAAAAAATTTATATATTAGGGGAGGTACATAGACCGGGTGAATATCCCATTGGAGGAGGTGTTATATCTTTGAAAGAATCGATAGTTAAAGCAGGACTACCGACTACCTCAGCCGCACTACGAAGGGTGCGGGTAATTACACCTCAAATTACTAAACCAAGAGTTAAAGTAGTAAATTTAGACAAGGTATTAAATAAAGGAGACTTGAAGGAAAACATTGATTTACATGCAGGAGATGTAGTTTATATTCCCTCTAATATACCTACTAAAATAGGCAATGTCTTAGATAAAATTACATCGCCAATTAGTAAAATCCTTGTCTTTTTAGGATTAGTGGGAGAAACTACTAAATAGAAGGGTTTTTCTCAAGATTAGCTAATGGAAATTCAGTGGGAAAGGGTTTAAGGGAAGATAACGAATTTGAATCCTTGAACCTTTTTTAGCGCCTATCCGAAAAGTCGTAGGCCCGACCTTGTTCAGGGTATTCTCTCTTAACAAGTTGAGGCATCCGTCGAGCTTCCGAATAGGCACTTATTAAGAGAAAAGGTTCAAGAAATTGAGGAAGTAAGTAAATAAGTAAGGAAGATAGGAATGGATATATATAAACTAACCCAATTTAATATTAATGATTATGTGCAGATAATATTTCGTCGTAAATGGCTTTTTATTATACCTTTTGCTACTGTTTTTCTAATAGCCAGCATAGGTTCTTTTTTCTTGCCAAAGATATATCGTTCTACGGCGTTGATTTTAGTAGAAGAGAAGCAACTCCTAACCCCTTTAGTTAAAGAAATGGCTGTGGCTCCTACCTTACAACAACGATTGGATGTTTTAAGAGAACAGATATTAAGTTTTTCCAGATTGGAAGAGATAGCCCAAGAGTCCAAATTAACTGATAAGAAGCCTAAAGGTGGAAGAGAATTTGAACTTCTTCTTCGCTCTCTTCGGGAAAGAATCAGGGTAGCATCAATAGGACCTACTCTTATTCAAATCTCTTTTGAAGATCAATCTCCCCTGGTTGCTAAAACAGTAGTGGAATACATAACTAAAACCTTTGTCGAAGAAAGTTTATCAAGTCAGGAAGAGGAAGCTGCCGCAGCTATTGATTTTATCAGAAAGCAGGTTGATCTTTATAAACAAGAACTTGAAAAAACAGAATCATCTTTAAAGGCATTCAAAGAGAAAAATTTATTAGATTTACCCGGAAGTGCCGGTTCAAGTTTAGGTAAGGCGATGGAGATTCAAGATGCCTTGTTACAGATTAAACTTGACTTACAGGAGGCACAAAAAACTAAACAGATGCTTCAAAAACAATTAGATGGTCAAGAAAAAACCTGTGTTTCTAAAACAATCGAGGCAAATCCTGCCATCCAACAACTAAATGTTAAGTTAATAGAACTTCAAACTCAATTAGCCGAACTTAAGGCGAAAAAATGTACCGATGAACATCCCTGGATAATAGCCTTAAAAGATAGTATCGAGAAACTTGAAGCCCGTCTTCAAAAAGAATCAGGGTCATCCATAAGTACTGAAAGGACAGAGATTAACCCCGTATATCAAGAGATAGAATTAAAACTCCGCGATACAGAGGCATTAATCGATTCGCTAAGTGCCAGACAAAAAGAACTGCAAATTTTAAGTGCTCAATATGAACATCGAGCAAAAAGTGTTCCGGCTCAAGAAGAAGAATTTGCCCGTCTTACCCGTGATATGGATGTAAATGAAAGTCTCTATGCTATGTTATTAAATCGATTGGAAACAGCTAATATCTCTCAAAGATTGGAAAAGGCAGAAAGAGGGACCCGATTCAGGGTTGTTGACCCACCGAGACTACCTTTATTTCCAATCAAACCCAATAAAACAATGATAGCCTTTTTAGGACTTATAATTGGTTCTATTTTAGGATTTGGATGTGTCTTTTTAGGCGAATATACAGACCATTCTTTCCGAGGATTGGAAGATGCCGAGGCTGCTTTAGCCATACCCTCTCTGGGATGTATATCAAGGATAGTTACTCTTGATAATATTAAAGATAATCAAAAAAGACGCAAAAGAATAATGGCATTAAGTACTATCATTATGGTGAGTATATTATCAATAGGATTATTAGCCTTTTTATTAATAAAAGGATAAGTGATTAAAAATTATAAATTAAAAATTGAGGAAAATAATTCTTAATTTTTAATTTATAATTTTAATTTTTAATTATACAAGGAGGTATCTTTATT
>SBAY01000110.1 GCA_005239945.1 Nitrospira sp. | reverse complement strand
TTTATGACCCCATTATCATCAAACCCAAACTCTACCTTCCCATTAGTAATAGTATTAATTTTCTTCAATAGTTTAAAACTCAAAGTCCCATTCTCAATACTTCCAAGTCCAATATTCTTAATCTTAGCCGTAGCAGTAATTGTTTCACCTGGCATATAATTTACCTTATCCGTAGTCAACTCCATCTCCGCCATAATACCGTTAATATGGAGTGCGAAAGATTGCTCTTGCCTCCTCCCACTCGCTGTCCCATTTACTGTCAAAATATACTCCCCGCTAACTAAATGCGGTGGAATATCAATACTTGCCTCAACCGATTTACCTGCCTCTATTGTTTTACTTCCATTTTCTTCCTTGCATGTCCTAAAACCGCTATCAACAAGCTTTATCATATAATCATACCCTGTATCCACTCCACCTTCATTTACTATGTTAAAACTAATATCCTCTGATGTAGAATAATTTGTTTTAGCCATGTTTAATCTTAATTTTGCCTCCGGGATATAAAACCTAAATTGCTTATCCACTGTAGAACTACCAAATATTAAGTTAACAGTTCCATAATGATAGCCTGATGTTGATGTTGCAGGAATAAGCATTGTAAATGATAAACTTCCCTTTCCATCTGGTAATAAAGAGATAGTAGTAATAGTATTAACGTTAAATTTTTCAATAGTAGTCATTACCTCTAAATTCTCCTTGAATTTGCCTGTATTGATTATGGTCAATGCACATAGAAAATCTTCTCTTACTCTATAAAATGGTTTATTAAAATCAACATTAGTTATAGCAGTACATGGAAGTTCTACTTTACTAAATAACCCCTTTCCATTGTAATTCAGAGTAGAATTTAAGGAATATGTCCCAAATCTAATCTCAGGGATTGGTATATTAAAACTTCGGGTGATAGAGCCAGCAACTAAGATAGTACTAAAAGTAGATGTTCCATGCCAGATTAGATTGTTCCCTGGGTCTTGAAAAGAGACTGTAAAAGTACCCCCACCAACATCAGTAAACCCAACATTACTTATTTTAAAACTAATGGTATTAGGTGCTTCTGGAATAAGAGTTGGTATTTCTGGAGTAATCGCCAGTAATTTATGCCCAATCTCAAATGAGCCTAAAGATTGGGTTATCTTTTCATTATTATTGAACACCTCTACCTGAATCAAACAAATACCATCTGGAATATCTTCAGGTAAACTAAAATCATAACTTATAGAATGAGAACCCCGTGGTAAGATAGAAAAGATAGTTTGAGTAGTAAAGATATTTGTGTTATCAGGTGAGGTAATCTTAAGTCTAACCTCTGGATTATAACTTAAATTATATTTATTATCCTTATCCTGCAAGGTTAATGTAATGGTTCCTTTATTACCCTTGTCATAGATTTTCTTATCCGTCATAATTCTTATGTCAAGATTAGGGGTCTGTGGCCGGATAGCCCTTGAGGCATTGCCAATTACATTATTATTTTCATTATAGAAGGTAGCAAATAACCCACGGGCACTTAGGAGGACATTAAAAGAGGCAGTAAATGTAGCCTCTGGAACTGGCACCTCTACTACTTTAGTAAATTTCTCTTGACCCCCTAATCTATATTCACATTTAACATTACGGGTTTTAGTTCCTAAGTTATACAAATGAAAAGTAAATTGGGCTGTATCACCATACCAATAATGTTCTGTTGGTGAGGTGATGGAAAAGGATAAACCATCGGCAGGTGCCTTGCCGGTGAGATGTTTAGACACATAGAACCTTTCACCTTTTGTCTCTGGTTTTAACATATTGCCTGCCTGATCTTTTAGGGCATAGTTTATCCAGAAAATGCCCAGTTTGTCTTGTGGGCAGGTGGTGGTAAAATTAATTTGGGTGGATTGACCAGGAGCTAAGGAAGTAGGAAGTGGGAAGTGAGAAGTGAGAAGTGTTTTTTTATCTGAGTCTCGTATGGTAAATTCTACTTGTGTAGCGTTTGTAGGTGTCTCCTGGAAGAATTTAAAGAAATCTTCATAGTCTATTTTTATGGGGATATTTATTTCATCTCCTGCTTTATATTCTGGAATTTCCTTGTTTATATCCTCAACATAACTGATTAGGTCATTGATTAATCTTATTTCTTCATTAGATGCCCTGTTGTATGCTGAGCTAAAGTCGGTATAAAGTGTCGAGGCAATGACATAGCCTTTACCGTAGGGATACATCAACATACAAGGCATTTGATTTTTAGTTCTACGAAGTAAAATCGTAGCATCATTTGGCCATTGGGTGAAATAGCCATCGATACCTGCATCCAAACTCGGGTCAGTTTGTGAGGCAAAAATCGGGTGGTCGGTATCGATATAAGCCGCATTTTGCCAGCAACTCTGGTCTTCTCCCCAGCCATAAGCCGTAATAGTCCCAGGCAAACAACTAAATTCATAGCCCTGCTGTTGTGCAAATGAAACTAATACCCCACCATCTTCGACATATTTCCGTAATTTATACTTCAGTATCTCAGATGTATCCAGACCAAAAAAGCCACCAGAGGGAATAATTAAAGCCGGGTATTGTTTCATCACCTCAATTTTCACATCAGACCATAGCCAGCAAGAATCACCTATTATACTTGATGCCTCTTTTGGAAAGCCATGATACATAATTGCAACATTAGATTTTGGTCCTTCAGTCTCTTTCAATATAGGTTCACCTAACACACCCATATAATCATCAGGATGGTCTTTGCCTGGCTCAATGGGCTGTGGGGGATACTCTGCTTTCTCATTCAATAACTTCTCCATTAATTGTCGAGTAGACATATTCAACAACCTCCTTTTTTAATTGCTTAATGCCCCTCACAGAACCGTGCTTGAGGTTTTCCCTCACACGGCTCTTCGGTAAT
>SBAY01000270.1 GCA_005239945.1 Nitrospira sp. | reverse complement strand
TATTACCGAAGAGCCGTGTGAGGGAAAACCTCAAGCACGGTTCTGTGAGGGGCATTAAGCAATTAAAAGGAGGTTGTTGAATATGTCTACTCGACGTATGAAGATGGGCTTTGCAAAACGAAAGTCAATGGGGGGCTTACAACCAATTGCATAGGGATTGTTCACCTTTTGAACCCCCTACTAAGAAATGTAGGGTGGATGTGGGTAGATGAGAGTTATGAAAAATTGTCTGGGGAAAAGTGGCAGCCCGGGATCGGAGGTATTATTACCAAAATCGTTGGAGCCTTCTCAATATTATTAGATAATAAAAAAATTAAAGATCTCTTTGATAAAGCAGAAATGGTAACTATTAGAAGTACAGCCTCCTACGATCCCAATGACAAAACAGGCCCTTCTGGTTTCGATTCCGAAGGTACACCGGAAGACCAGCACAAACATTTTATTGCTGCAAATCGTTCGCTACCTTACACAGTCTTTTTCGAAAACCTTGGCACAGCCACTGCTGCAGCCCAGGAAGTCCTTCTCGCCGACCAACTTGATTCCAATTTCGACTGGTCAACCTTCGTTTTAAGCACAATGCAAATCGGTGAGAAGATGGTCTCAGTGCCTGAGGGTGCTCAAAATTTCACCACAGAGGTTGACCTACGGCCAACAATTTCTGCGGTCGTTGAAGTGGACTGTGAATTCAACTCCTCCACAGGGATTGCTACATGGCTCTTCCGGGGCAAAAATCCTTACACAGGCGAACTGGCTGACTTCTTGCCGCCAAATAAGGAAGATGTGTCACCCCAGGGTGAAGGCTGGGTCTCCTACACTGTGAAGCCTAAATCAGGATTATCTACGGGTGCAATCATCAAGAACAAAGCAACCATTGATTTTGAAGTCAACATACCGCCCGAACCAATGCAAACACCAGAGGTCTTTAACACTATCGATGCAGGCACACCCATAAGTTCAGTCAATACCCTTGCCGAATCTCAGCAGTCTTCAAGTTTCAAGGTGAGCTGGTCTGGAAGTGATGATGTGGGCGGTTCTGGTATAAATAATTACACCATTTATGTATCTAACAATGGAGGAACCTATACTGCCTAGTTCACTGGCACAGCTACCTCAGCATCCTTCTCTGGTGAATCTGGACATACCTATTCATTCTATAGTATCGCCAGGGACAATGTCGGTCACATTGAAATCGCACCAAAGGTTCCAGACGCAACAACTACGGTCACGGTCAGCACAATTACAATGCCAGAAGGGATAGCCGTTTCTCCCAATCCCTTTGTTCCATCAAGAGGCCATACTGTAATCTCCTTCTTTGGAAATGGTTTGCCTTATTCTAAGATCAAAATCTACAACAAAGCCGCAGAATTAGTCAGGACATTAGAAGAAACCGAAGGAAAGACCCAGCTTGACTGGGACGCCACCAGCGATGATGGAAAGAAATTGGCCAGTGGAGTCTATATTTGGCTATCCACAAGTCGAGATGGGAAACACAAGAAGGGGAAATTTGCGATAATAAAATAGTGCAAAAAAAATTAATGGAGATTTGCCATGAGAGGAGTAAATAGAATTTTCATTTCACTCTTAATATCACTTGTGGTCTCATTACTTTTAAATGTTCATGCAAAAGGTGAAGCAGGTGCCCAGTTTCTAAAGATGGGTGTTGAGGCAAAGGCCTGTGCCATGGGCGAGGCATTTGTTGGGGTGGCAGATGATGCGACTGCCATTTATTGGAATCCAGCAGGCTTGACCCAGATAAAATCTGTAGAGCTTCTGGGGATGCAAAATTTCTACTTAATGGATATGGGCTATCAATATCTGTCTGCGGTCTTACCTTCACGATACAGAAGCCTTGGAGTAGCCATTGCCTACTCCTCTTCTGGCGAGATTCCCAGATACGAGAACTTCCAGCAACTTGGCGAATACACCGCCTATGACGTTGATGTAACTATTGCTTATGCGGACAGGTTAAACAAAGCGATTTCCTATGGGATAGCCCTGAAGATGATCCAGCAGAAAATTGAGGAAGAGAAAGCAACCGGTTTTGCCGCAGATATCGGATTGCTTTACAAAGTGGGATTCATTAAGGGTATGAAAATCGGTCTTGTGGCCCAGAATTTTGGCCCCAAGATTAAATTCATAAAGGAATCAGACCCCTTGCCCCAAAATGTAAAGGTAGGAATAGGCTACAATAGAGGACCTTTCACATTTGCTACTGATCTTGTCAAGCCCAGCGACAATGATCTTCGGTTTAGTCTTGGGGGAGAGTTTCTAATCGGAGACATCCTGGCCTTAAGGACTGGATACAACTCAAGCTACACCTATTCTGCCGGTCTTGGGCTAACCTGGAAAAGAATATCGATTGACTATGCCTATGTTCCTTACGGTGATTTAGGCGATACACATCGGATTTCATTTTTGATAAAATCAATGCCTATCGAAGAAGTGCCAGCGGTTGTTACTCCTCCATTACTAAAAGAAGTACCAATTGTTATTCAGGAGAAAAGACCTGAAGTAAAAATTCCAGAGATTCAACCAACGGTTAAACCAGAAGTCAAACATGAGATTAAACCAGAAGAAAAACCACTTTCGATTATTCCAGAGAAACCCAGTATAAAACCACCTGTGTTATTACCTAAAATTCAACCACCTGTAGAGGTAACTCCAAAAGAGGTTGTTGTGCCTCAGAGAGAAATAATAGTAGTAATTGATGAGGTAGTTATTTGGTTAGGACCGGGTAATACCTATGAAAAGCTAACTACAGTCAGAAAAGGCACAAAACTTATACTCCTGGATGATTCAAAAAGATGGTACTACAAGGTATTACTACCTGATAGGACAGTAGGTTGGGTATGTTATGCATTTGTGAGGTAGGGACAAGGAATACCTCCAAATGGCATTGACTTAAGGAAAAGTTAAATAAAAGGAAGGTTAAGTTGCAATATTAAGTCCAAATCCCAAGTTGCCAGAAATTATAAAGACGGAAAGGAATTAGCAATTTTGGAGAATTTTGTCCTTTCGTGATTTCGTGATTCTATTAGATAAATTCACGAAACTCCAGCCATAGATATGGGATTCTCATAGGATGGTCATTAACAATATAAAAATCCCAGTCTCCCCAGAATCCCATACAAAAACAACCGACCAGTAAAATTAATAAGCCAGGTAAGATTAAAGGTTTTCTTTTCATTACTTTTACCGTTATATCATAATTTAGGTTAAAAGTCAAATACAAAAAAACACTTGACAAAACAATTATAATGTGGTATAAATATTGTATCGGACTTTAGAAAGCGTTGTGATGGGTAAAATTATCAATCGCGGCATTTTTCAAGTAAGTAGTTTTTAGCAAAAGGGAAAAATTGGATGAAGGTTGGATATTCATATTTAGAAGAGCAATTTGCCAACTCTGAAGATATACTAAATGACATTAAAAATCTCCTCAAGACAACTCAATATACACTTGGTCCTGAGGTTAAAGAGTTTGAAGACAAATTTGCAAAGCTGTGTGGAACTCAATATGCTATTGGAGTAGGTTCGGGAACAGATGCACTTCTCCTTAGTTTGAAGGCTCTGGATATTGGACCGGGTGATGAGGTAATAACAGCTCCAAATACCTTTATAGCCACAGTGGGAGCTATTGCTACTTCAGGAGCAAAGCCAGTCTTTGTGGATGTTAATGAGGAATACACTATAAATCCTACCTTGATAGAAGCAGCCATTACAGATAAAACAAAGGCAATTATGCCTGTTCATTACACCGGTAATCCTGCTAATATGCATGAGATTATGGAAATAGCCAGGAGGTATGATTTACCTGTGGTTGAAGATGCCTGCCAGGCTATTAGTGCGGCTATCGATGGTCAGCTCGTAGGGTCATTTGGGATAACAGGAGGTTTCAGTCTGCATCCCTTAAAGAATTTGAATGTCTGGGGAGATGGTGGGATTATTACCACAAATTCAACAGAGATGTACAATAAATTAGTCTTACTGAGAAATCATGGGCTTAAAAATAGGGATGAGGTGGAACTTTTTGGTTATAATAGCAGATTGGATACCCTTCAGGCTATTGTGGGAAATCATCTGATAGATAAGGTGGAAGCAATAACTGCGGCCAGGATAAGAAATGCAAAGATGTATGATGAGGCTTTATCTTCCCTTGATTCCTATATTACTCTACCTCCCAGGGATAATAAGGTAAAACATGTCTATCATATATATATGTTTCAGGCCAAAGATAGAGATAATCTCTATGAGTATCTTTTGAATAATGAAATTGAGGCAAAGATTCATTATCCAATTCCCTTACATCTCCAAAGAGCAAGCAGGTATTTGGGCTACAAAGAAGGCGACTTTCCCGTCTGCGAGGCTCAGTGTAAGTCAATTATCTCGTTACCAGCTCACCAGTATCTAAAAAAAGAGCAAATTGAATATGTCATTGCTCAAATAAAGAATTTCTATAAGAAAGGAGCAACTAAGTGAAAAATGTATTAGTTACAGGAGGTGCAGGTTATGTAGGAGCTGTTCTGGTTCCTGAATTGCTTCAAAAAGGGTATGGGGTGAAGGTTATCGATCTGTATATTTATGGAGAAGATGTCCTGGATAGTGTCAAAGACCACCCAAACCTTGTGCAGATAAAAGGGGATATTAGAGATAGAAAGCTTCTTGAGGAGGCGATTGACGGCGTAGATGCGGTTATCCATTTAGCCTGTATCTCAAATGACCCCAGTTATGAATTAGACCCAGAACTTGGAAAATCAATAAATTATGATGCCTTTGGTCCACTGGTAGAGATAGCCAAAAAGAATAGGGTGAAAAGATTTATCTATGCCTCCAGTTCCAGTGTATATGGTATCAAGGAGGAAGAGGAGGTAACCGAAGACCTTCCCCTGGAACCCTTGACGGATTATTCTAAATACAAGGCAAAATGCGAAGAGATTCTTTTGGATGTCGCCTCTCCTGATTTTATTGCAACGGTAATCAGGCCATCAACGGTTTGTGGCTACTCACCTCGAATGCGGCTCGACCTTACGGTTAATATCTTAACCAACCACGCCATTAACAAAGGTAAAATCACGGTTTTCGGTGGTGAGCAGAAACGGCCAAACCTGCATATTAAAGATATGTCCGCGGTTTATCTATTTCTCCTTCAGCAGGAGGCAGAAAAAATTCAGAAGAAGATTTATAATGTAGGGTACGAAAATTACAAGGTGCGAGAGATTGCGGAAATGGTTAAAAATACATTAGGAGGCGATATTCCTATTGAAACTATACCTACTGACGATAACCGTTCCTATCATGTCTCCTCCCAAAAAATCCAAAAAGAACTCGGTTTTGCACCCAGACATACCATCACAGAGGCAATCCTTGATTTAAAGGATGCTTTTGAACACGGTAAAATTCCAAATTCTATGACAGATATACGGTATTATAACATTAAAACCATGCAGGCCATAAACCTTAAATAAACAAAATAATTCAGTCAAGGGAAGGGGAAAATGAAGAGTGTGCCTTACATAAATCTTAAGGCCCAACATAAGCAACTAAGGGATGAAATATTAGAGGCAATATCAAAGGTTTTGGACAGTTCGGATTTTATTTTAGGGGAGAAGGTTAAGGAATTTGAGGAACGAATAGCTAATTATTGTGGAACAAGGTATGCTATTGGGGTCAATTCAGGCACTGATGCCCTATTTCTGGTTATGAAAGCCCTGAATATTGGTGAGGGAGATGAGGTAATAACTGTTCCTAATTCATTTCTCGCAACTACATCAACTATCATTGCTGTTGGGGCAAAACCTATCTTTGTAGATGTTAGAGACGATCTCAATATAAATCCTGAACTCATCGAAGAGAAGATTACTCCAAAGACAAAGGCAATTTTACCTGTTCATCTGACCGGAAAACCTGCTGATATGGCAGCCATAATGGATATTGCCCAAAGACATAATCTTTATGTAATTGAGGATGCCGCTCAGGCAATTGGGGCAGAATATCGAGGAAAACGGGTAGGGGTATTTGGGATAGCGAATTGTTTCAGTATGCATCCCTTGAAAACACTCAATGCCTGTGGTGATGCTGGAGTCATAACTACAAATAATGAAACAATTTATAATGAATTACTTCATCTTCGTAACATTGGCTTAAAAAATCGTAATGAGGCAGATACCTGGGGATACAATAGCCGATTAGATACTATCCAGGCGGCTATATTGAATGTAAAACTTAACTACCTGGAAGATTGGATTGATAAAAGAAGAAAAAATGCAAGATATTACATTGAGCATTTGAAAGGGTATGTAGAATTACCTGGTGAAGAAGATTATGAACGATGTGTCTATCACACATTTATCATCCAGACTGATAATAGAGACAGATTGCAGGAATATCTTTTAAAGAATGGGATTGAGACAAAGATTCATTATCCAATACCCATTCATAGGCAAAAGGCGGCCGTCTCTTTAGGTTACAAAAAGGGAGATTTTCCAAAGGCAGAAATGCAAGCAAATAGAATCTTAAGTTTACCTATTTATCAAGAACTATCTCAGTCTGACATGGAATATATGGTGAATATTATAACGGGATTTTATACCTAGAATGGAACAGATTACAGATAAAATTTCATTATTAGAGAAAAAAGCAAATTATATTAGAGATGAGATCATAAATATCGGTGTACAAAATAAGGCAGGCCATATTGCCCCTTCTTTATCCTGCGTGGATATACTCGTAGCTTTATATTACAGTTGTATGTCCTATAAACCAGAGGATCCTTTATGGGAAGAGCGAGATAGATTAATCTTCTCCAAGGCCCATGGATGTTATGCCCTTTATGCCATTTTGGCTGATAAAAAAGTTATGCCTATCAAAGAGTGGAAGGGTTTTTATACAGAGAGGAGTACACTGTTAGGATGTATGGAAAGAAAACTTGAATATGGACTTGAAGCAGGCTGTGGTGCTCTTGGGCATGGGATACCTATGGCGGTTGGTATTGCTTTTGGAGCACAGTTGCAAAACAAAAACTATCATACCTTTTGTTTACTGGGGGATGGAGAATTACAAGAAGGGACAACATGGGAATCTATCCAATTTGCCGTAAAACATGAAGTGAAAAATCTTACAATTATTATTGATTGTAATCATCTCCAGGCTATGGATTTTATTATAAATATCCTTGATAAAGACAACAACGATCTAATTAACAGATTAAAGGGGTTTGGTTTATCACCTATAGTCATCCCAGGTCATAATATTAAGGAATTAGTCTATCATCTGGATGCTGCTAAATTATCCTTAGAAAATAGACCCAGGGTAATTATTGCTGAAACCATAAAAGGATATGGTTTGAAATGTATGGAGAATGTTGCAAAATTTCATTTTCATGTACCTGATGAAGAACAACTCTCTATGGGGAAAACTTATGAGTGAAACAATTAATTTTCGAAAAGAAATTCTAAATTATGCCTTGCCTTATTTTCGCAAAGATGAACGCTACTATCTCTTAATCTGTGATATGGGATTTGGTGCTATTGATCAGTTAAAAGAGGAATTTCCTCATAGGGTAATTAACTGTGGAATTATGGAACAGGGAACCGTAGGAATTGCAGCAGGTATGAGCATGACTGGTTTAATACCAATTGTGTATTCCATTGTAAATTTTTTAGCTTTTAGAGCTTTGGAACAAATCAGGAATGATGTTGTTTTACAAAATCTTAATGTAAAATTTATTGCCACAGGAGTAAATAATTATTTTAAATTTCTTGGTCCTTCCCATTGTTGTGGTACTGATGATATTGAGATAATGCGATTAATTCGTATGAAAGTATATGATCCTTATACCCAAACAAAACCTTTTCCTGAGCTTGTTGAGGAATGGATGCGTAGTACCAGCCCGGGATATATTCGGGTTTGAAAATAATGAACAAAGGAATTTCTGATGAGTGAACTAATCCTTGATGGTCATAAATTAGCCTGGCATAAAGAAAGAGTGCAAGCATGGTTAAAAGGAGAAAGAATTGCACCTATTACTATTGATTGTGCTTTAACCAGACGATGCACCTATAGATGTGTTTATTGTTATGGTCAACTTCAGGCAAACGATGAAAAAAAGATGACTGAGGATGTAATTTTTAGGTTCCTTGACGATGCGGCTGAAATTGGGGTAAAGGCTATAAGTTTCGTCAGTGATGGAGAAAGCACCTGTTCCCCACATATATATGATGCTATTGTGAGGGGAAAAGAAAATGGCCTGGACATGGCTTTAGGAACAAATGGATATTTGCTGAAGGATGAGAGACTGGAGGAGATATTAGCCTCTCTGACATATATCAGGTTCAATATATCAGCAGCTACCCCTCCTCGCTATGCCCAAATAATGGGTTGCGAAGAGAAATGTTTCTATAAGGTGTATAATATCATAAAAAGATGTGTTGAGATAAAGAAAGAAAGGAACCTTGATGTCACTATCGGGCTTCAGATGGTATTACTGCCTGAATTTGCTGATCAGGTTCTTCCCCTGGCAGCCTTAGGTAAAGAACTTGGAGTTGATTATTGTATCATTAAGCATTGCAGTGATGATGAAAGAGGAAGTTTGGGAGTAGAATATTCTAAGTACTATGATTTAATAGATATTTTAAAAGAGGCTGAAGCTTATACTGATAATAATTATTTGGTGAGGGCAAAATGGTCTAAAATTTTAAGTGGGGGAAA
Organism: Nitrospira sp.; assembly: GCA_005239945.1. Taxonomy (GTDB): domain Bacteria; phylum UBA9089; class CG2-30-40-21; order CG2-30-40-21; family SBAY01; genus SBAY01. Next base: position 2,068 of record SBAY01000270.1, on the reverse strand, counting down.
ACGCAGATATATTCAATGTTTTGGTCCTGCTTTTATTATGCAATTTTCTGGATCAGGATTAGTTGCTCCATGTGGAATGTTATTCAATAGGAGATACAAGAAATATCATATAGGTAATATTGCCGAAACATCTTTTAAAAAAATCTGGCAAAGCGAGCGATATTGGGAAGTTCTTGGTTTGCTTTCGTCAGATAAATTTGATGTTCGGACAATGTGTGGTTCTTTATGCTTGCAGCATAAAGTAAATGAGTTTTTATGGGATTTAAAAAAAAGGCAAGCAACATTAACTGAAACTAAAGGTGAGTTGCCTATGCATATCAATTTTATATAATAAGGATGGACAATGGGAAAAAGAGGGCATTCTGAAAAGATTGTAGAGTTAGATGCTCTGGTTGAAGAAACTGCCAGATTACGAAAAGAAGGCAAGAAGATTGTCTACTGCCATGGTTGTTTTGATCTAATGCACATTGGGCACATTAAATATCTACAGGCAGCCAGGAAAAAAGGTGATATTTTGATAGTCACAGTTACCCCGGATCGTTATGTAACCAGGGGGCCTGGTCGACCTGTTTTCACCGAAATTCATCGTTTGGAATCGATTGCTGCCCTTGACTGTGTTGATTATGTGGCTCTTAATCAATGGACTACCGCCGTAGAGACAATTCATCTCCTCAAACCAGATATCTATGTCAAGGGCAGCGACTTCGGTTCAGTAGAAAGTGACCCAACAGGTCGTTTGACTAAGGAAGAAGAAGCAATTAAATCTGTTGGTGGGGAATTAGTTTTTACGGAAGATGAGGTATTCTCTTCAAGTAAACTTCTCAAAGACTATTTTGGTGTTCTTCCAAAAGAATTGGATAAGTTTCTGGTTGATTTCACCCAGCGGTTTGACACGACAACAGTTATAAGTGCGTTTAGCAAAATTCAAGATATTCGGATTCTAATTATAGGAGAACCAATTATCGATGAGTATCACTTTTGTAATCTTCTTCAACGAGCATCCAAAGCCCCTACTGTAGCCACAAAATGGATATCTTCAGAGGTATACGCTGGTGGAGCTTTAGCTGTGGCCAATCATTTAGCCGGATTTGTAAAAGAGGTGGGATTTATAGGTCTCCTTGGAAAAGAAAACTCAAAAGAGGAGTTTATTCGTGAAAACCTTAAGCCAAATGTTAAATTCTTTCCGTGTTTTCGTGAGGATGGTTCAACAGTAATCAAGACCCGATTTCTTGAAAAGGTATTTAGCCAGAAGATGTTTGAAGTGCAATATTTTAATGATTACCCCATTAATGGGGAGGTTGAAGATGAGGTAATCAATCTGCTCAAGGAGTTAATCACTACCTATGATATGGTCATCTCAGCAGATTTTGGACATGGCTTCATAACCAAAAATATCATTAAGTTGCTTTGTAAAGAAGCCCCTTATCTGGTAGTAATGGCTCAATCAAACAGTGCTAATCTTGGATTTAATCCTGTGACTAAATATCTTCGGGCAGATTATATTGTTATCGACCATGCTGAAATGAGATTAGCCTGCCATGACCAACATGGTGATCTTGAGCCTTTAATAGAAAGGGTTTCTAAACAACTTCAATGTTTTCGTATCAATGTTACACTTGGGCATGAAGGAACCATTTACTACGATAATGGAATTTTCTATCGAGTTCCTGTGGCTTCATGGAAGGTTGTTGACACAATTGGTGCCGGAGATGCTGTCTTAGCCATAACTTCACCGCTGACATATTTGGGTTTAGACCCAGAATTGGTTGCCTTTATTGGCAATTGTGCCGGGGCATTGGCTGTTCAGTATCTTGGGAATAAGGAAAGTATCGACCCCGCTCATCTGAGGAAGTTAATTGAGACTTTGATGAAATAATCAGGGGGTAAGAATCTATGAAACAATGGCTCAAGAATTATATTGAAGACCACATTAAGGTAATTCAATCTCTGGAGCAAGAAAGAATTGCCAATCTTATTGAATTGGTTAAGGAAACCCGTGATTTGGAGAGACAAGTTTTTGTGATAGGTAACGGTGGAAGTGCTGCCTGTAGTTCCCATTTAGCAGTTG
>SBAY01000130.1 GCA_005239945.1 Nitrospira sp. | reverse complement strand
AATTTAGTGCCTTTGTGTTTTTGTGGCTAAACTTTTTCAAAAACGCTATTTCCCGAATGCCTCCAAAAAAATTTTTCTTGACAATACCCTCTACTTTATGTTAAAATTTAATAATGAAAGAGGGGTAACATAAAGTATGGTAAGAGATTCATTGGAGGTGAGGAAGATTAAGAAAAAAAGATTATGTTTATTAGCCTTAGCCTGTTTGCGATTAGAGAGCTAAAGCGACTAAAAGGCAATTTCGCAAATACACAAATAATGGTAACCGTTCAGGTAGATAGACTGTAGGCATTCAGGCTGTAGGGCAGAGGTAGGTGAGATGATATGAAATCCAGGGAATTTGATAACCACGGTTTTGATTGCGACTCAAAAACATGGAAAACGAGAAGATTTTGGGTCATCAATACTCAATAGCTAATAGTCTACAGCCTATAGCCTAACCAACCTGAACGGTTACAAACAATGAGTTGAAAGTGTGTATAATTTAACTAATAAAGGAGAAAGAAGAAATGAAAAAGGTAAGTCTATTAATGGTAAGTGGAATACTAATTTTAGGATGGGCTAATATGGTATATTCACAAGAAAGCAATGTTCCAACATCTGTTTCTAAGATTGGTGTTATTGACGGAAAGCGCATCTTTGACGAACATCCAGACGCTAAAAAGGCAAAGGAACAGTTAATCAAAGAATTAAAGGCAAAACAAAAAGAGATTAATGCCATGTCAGCAGAGATTGAGAAATTAGAAGGAGATATTCAATCGAATCTTTTGTTAAGTGATGATGAAAGGGCTAAAATGGAAACAGAGGTTGACAAGAAGAAACAACTCGCACTTAAATATAGCCAGGAGGCAGAGGCATACCTGACTGGTAAAGAAGAAGAGTTGACCAAGCAGATAACAGAAAAGGTATATCTCCTTATTAAACAAACAGCCCAGGAAAAGGGTCTTAGTGTTGTTTTGGAAAATAACTATGTCTTGTATGCAGAGGATAATCTGGATATTACCGAAGATGTCCTGGCAAAGATTATAGCCACGACTAAAAAAGAAGAGTCAACAGGAACGAAAATACCATCAGAGAAATAATGACTAAAACCTTAGATGAAATAGCTAAGTTTGTAAATGGGAAATTAATATGCGGGAGAGATGATATACTTATTTCCCGCATATCCCCAAGTAAAGATGCGAAAGAAGGGGATATTAGTTTTATATTTGATAAGCATGAATTGAAAAAAATATCAAAAACCCCGCTACATGCCTCGTGTATCGTTCTTCCAGAAGATATAGAAGGTATATCCTGCCCTAAGCTTATTGTTGAAAATCCAAAATTAGCCTTTGCCAGACTCCTGGAACTCTTTAACCCAACTACTTTACCTCCTCAAGGAATTCATCCTACCGCCATCATAGGCAAAAATGCCAAAATAGGGGAAGGGGTAAGCATTGACGCCTATGTTGTTATCGGGGATGAAGTAGAAATTGGGAAGGGTGTGGTTATCTATCCTTTAACGAACATTGGTAATAAAGTGATTGTTGGACAGGGGTCTATTTTACATCCTGGGGTAGTCATATATGATAAAGTAAAAATCGGCAAAAGGGTAATTATTCATAGTCAAACGGTAATTGGTAGTGATGGATTTGGATATATCAAGACAGGTGATGTGCATTATAAAATCCCGCAAAAAGGGGAAGTAGTCATCGAGGATGATGTAGAAATCGGAGCAGGTGTAACCATTGACCGGGCGACATTAGGGATAACGATTATTGGTCAAGGAACAAAGATAGACAACCTGGTTCAGATCGGGCATAATGTCCAGATAGGCAAAAATTGTATTATTGTTGCCCAGGTAGGAATTTCCGGCAGTGTTACCATAGAAAATAATGTAACTATGGCCGGGCGGTCAGCGGTATCAGACCATGTGACCGTAAAAGAAAACACCATCCTTACCGCTCAGGCTGTTGTAATGAAGGATGTAGGTCCTAACGAAATCGTCTCTGGATTCCCTGCCCGGCCCCATCAAAAAGAAATGAAGATAAAGGCATTGATACAAAAACTACCTCTTTTGGTAGAGAAAATTACGGTTTTGGAAAAAAAGGTAGCAGAACTGGAGAACAAATAATGCAGCAGACGATTAAAAAAGAATTGGCATATTCAGGTGTAGGACTACATACGGGTGAACAGATACATTCAGTATTTAAACCCGCTGCCATTGGGACAGGTATTGTCTTTGTTCGACAGGATTTGTCTGGTGAACCAAGGATAAAAGCCTGCCCGGAAAATGTCAATAACACCTTGCGCGAACTTAGTTTGAAGAAAAATGGGGTTGAAGTTCATACCGTCGAACATCTATTAGCCGCTTTATCCGGCTTAGGAATTAATAATATCGAAATATGCCTGGATGCACACGAGTTACCCATTGGGGATGGAAGTGCCATACCCTTTGTGGAACTCCTTAAAGACGAAATTATCAGCCAGGATAAACCGAAAAAGGTTTTTAGACCAAAAGAACCACTATGGAGCCAAACAGAAGACAAACAAGTGATACTTTTGCCTTCAGATGAATGGAGGATTACTTATACGATTGATTTTGACCACCCGGTAGTCAAAACCCAATTTGCTACCTTTGTTATTACTCAAGAGACTTTCGTGAAAGAGATTGCCCCGGCAAGAACCTTTGGCTTTCTGAAAGAAGTCAAATCACTTCATGGCCGGGGTTTAGCTAAAGGAGGAAGTCTGGAGAATGCAATTATTATTGGGGAGACTAAAATTTTAAACGATAGTTTACGCTTTGAGAATGAATTAGTCAGACATAAGATATTAGATTTAATAGGGGATTTTAGTTTGATAGGTATGCCTATACTCGGACATATAATTGCCATCAAGTCAGGACATGATTTGAATTTGAAGTTGGTCCAAAAAATGGTAGGAAGGCTGAAGGAAGGAAGACTGAAGGAAGGAAGTAAGGAAGGTAATCGGTCAGTTAAAGGGGAAAAAGGCTGAACAGGTTTTAAACCTGGAAGGTGTTCAGGTTGTAGGGAGGAAGAATAACCACTCCTTACTGCCAACTGTCTATTGTTTCTCGCTTACTCCTTTTTCCCTTCATCCCTTCAGCCTATCTACCTTCAGCCTAAACACCTAAATAGGAGGAAAGAAAGATGTTAGACATAAAACAAATTCAAGAGATTCTGCTACATCGCTATCCATTTCTATTCGTTGATAGAATTATTGAGATGGAGAAAGGGAAAAGAATCGTTGGAATTAAAAATGTAACTGGTAACGAGGCATTTTTCCAGGGACATTTTCCGGGAAATCCTATTATGCCGGGGGTAATAATCATCGAGGCGATGGCACAAGTGGCTGGAGTCCTTATGCTCTCTGAACCTCAAGATGCGGGCAAATTAGTTTATTTTACAGGTATTGACAAGGTAAGATTTAGAAAGGTGGTTATTCCAGGAGACCAGTTGCGATTTGAGGTAGTCCCAATTAAAATTCGCTCTCATGTAGGAATAATGGAAGGAAAGGCTTATGTTGATAACAATTTAGTCGCTGAGGCAACGATGATATTTATGATAGATGCTGGTAGGGGTAAGGAGAGTGGAAAGTGAATATTCATCCAACAGCTATTGTTCATCCAAAGGCAAACATAGCCGCTGATGTTCAAATTGGACCCTTTAGCATTATTGAGGAAAATGTGACTATCGGGCAAGGAACCAAAATTGGTTCGCATGTTATCTTGAACGGCTGGACCACGATTGGTAAAAATTGCCTCATTCATATGGGTTGTATCCTTGGCCATGAACCACAAATCAAGGGGTATGAAGAAAAGGAAGCATATACAGTTATTGGAGATAACAATATTATTCGGGAATATGTGACTATTCATCGCGGCTGGAAGGAAGGCGAGGCAACGAACATAGGCAATGATAACTATATTATGGCTAATGCCCATGTCGGTCATAACTGTCAAATAGGTTCAGGGGTGATTATAACCAATTCTGCTTTATTGGCCGGGCATGTGAGCGTTGAGGATAAAGCCGTCATTTCTGGATTGGTGGGAATTCATCAATTTTGCAGAATCGGAACTTTCGCTATAGTCGGAGGGATGTCGGTGATAGTTCAGGATGTTCCGCCTTATATGTTAATCGATGGTAATCCATCCCTGGTGTATGGGCTCAATACCGTGGGATTACGCCGAGCAGGATTTTCTCAAGAACTGCGTCATTACCTCAAAACTGCCTATAAAATCCTCTACCGTTCTAACCTTAATACATCGCAGGCATTAGCAAAAATAGAAAAAGAATTACCGCCTCTATCTGAAATTAACCATCTCCTCGACTTTATTAAAAAATCTAAACGAGGAATATGTTCTGGAAGAGGGAAAAACAGTTGCACTTACTAACCCATTATCACGAGAGGAGACCTTCAATTCAGACATTAGACTTCAGACTTTAGACATCAGACTTAGAGTAAACATTCAGCGTTTAGCGGTCAGATGGAGAAAAAGATAAGGGATGAACACCTGTCTCATCCAAAAACTAAAAGATTGACATTCCGGCTAACCGCTTACGACTTAAGTCCTTAGTCTATGGTCTAATGTCTGAATTACAGTTAGACTGAGATTTTTCTTGACTTACAAATATGTCTGTGTTAAAATCTAAATCAGATGGCAAAAAAATTTTTAGGGATTATTCCAGCAAGAGGTGGGTCTAAAAGTATCCCCTTAAAAAACATAAAACCATTTCAAGGTATTCCTTTAATTGCCTATACTATTATTGAGGCACTAAAATCAAAATACTTAGATAGAATAATTGTCTCAACAGATGATGACCGGATAGCTCAGATAGCCAGAGAGTATGGTGCTGAAGTGCCATTTATAAGACCAAAGGATTTAGCCACAGACATCTCACCTACACTGCCGGTTATTCAACATGCCTTGCTATTTCTTGAATCTAAAGGGTATATCCCGCATTTTGTGGTTTTATTACAACCTACATCCCCTTTACGAGAGGTAAAATATATCGATGAGGCCATTAAAAAAATTTTAGAGACAAATGCAGAGACGGTTCTTACCCTGACCGAATCGGAAATTCATCCTTATTGGATGCGTAAATTAGATGGAGATAAGGTTTATCCATTTATCGATAGCGGTGAAAAATCATTAAGAAGGCAGGATTTACCTGCAATTTACAGATTAAATGGTGCGGTGATAGTCAGCAAAACAGAGACAATATTAAGTGGTAAACCCTGGCAACAACAGGATATCAGAGGCATCATTATGGAGACTATCGATTCAATAGATATTGATACGCCGTTGGATTTTTATATCGCTGAGAAGTTGATGGAATTAAAGCGAACAAGTAAGAAAGAAAAGGAGATTTTCTTATAATTGGTCAGTGTAATCTGGGTGGAAATATTACCTAATGGCTCATCAGCTCAATAGAAGAAATCTCTAACATGAAAAAGTTCAATAGCAGCACCTTTGGACTTAATTTTATCTATGAAATCTTCCTCATCTAATGAAACAAGGATAGTATTATGCTCCAGAGCTGTCTGAAGATAGAATGAATTAGCAGAGTAAATATCATACTGCCCCCCTGATAAACCGGCTTTCCCACAGAATACTACACCACAAATTTGAATAACTGTAATTGCCTTCCTCAGATTCTGAATTTCTTCTCTGGCTATATCTATATTTAAATTACGCACTACTGCATTACCAACTTCTCCAAAAATAATACTTGGTTCCACCAAAATGAAGTCTATGCCAACTCGACTAATAATTTTATTACAAGCAGAACTATACTTTTCATCTCCTTTGATGCTTGCAATAAAAATATTGGAATCAAGGGTAAGATATTTCAGCATTTTAGTAACCTCTTTTAGATTTTCTCATCAACCTTGCCTCTTCTACAGCAGAGAGATTACCTTTCCACTGACCTGCTACCTTCTCACTTAACCTTATCAACATCTTTGCTCCATGTTTAGCTTCCTTTATCTGCTCTTTACTTACTATAAGAATATCTTGCCCAATTTTAATTTCTTCTGCCTTTTTCTTGAGTGAATCAACTGGCATGGCTAAAAACCTCCTCGTATAATATTAAATTTAGTATATCATTCCTTGTTCCATTTGTCAACTAAGTTTTGTACAAGGGGTGCGTGTAAAATTTATGGGTAAGTTATGCTACCCTGAACTTTCCGTTCACAAAACATTGAAATTAGAAATTAGAAATTGGGAGAATATAAATACGATTTTCCTCTCTTTTCCTAATTTCTACTTTCCAATTTCAAATTTCAAGTTGTGAATGACTACAAAATTTGTAAAAGTTCAGGTATTCAATTATT
>SBAY01000294.1 GCA_005239945.1 Nitrospira sp. | reverse complement strand
GCCTGGAAACCTCCTGGAACAGGGGTAGCAGGCGAGGCAGACTTCTGAAGTGGCACTTCAACTAATTTATCAGTTATCTCAAACGGTATCCAGTCGGTACCATCTTTAGTCGTAGCAGTAGCCACGATACCAGCAGGATTTTTAATAGTTAGCCTGAATTTATGGCTGCCTGGTAAAACATAATTCCAGCCTGGTAAAAAATTAGATATCCTTTCAGAGAATCCTCCATTGTAAGTAACCCCATCTCGAGTAACTGCATTTGTACCGGTTACTGGTAAAGGCTCTATAAGTGAAATATCTTTGATTTTTACACCAAAGCTTTCGGCATAGGTATCTGCTGAATTTAACTCTATACTCACCGTACAACTGGCTGGGAGATAGTCATAGATTCTGGATTCTATATAAAAGTTATCTCCTGGTCCCTTATAATATAACTCATCACCACTATATTTATCAGTAGTATGTGGTTTAACTAATTCAATTATTATTTTATCATCTAATGCCTTTAATACCTCAGGTGTATGTATCCCATCATAAGGACCTTTGATAATTACAGCTCCAAGTCTTTTTACATTAATATGATAGGTATTACCGGATAAAGGGTCAATAATATCATCAGCAGGTACTTGCCCGAAGAGATTATTGAGTAGATATTCTTTTGGACCGGGGACTCCTTTTTCAAATCGTTGAGCGTGAATAGTTACTATTCCATCCCCAGTTTTATATTCTTTAGGTAAAGGTGCATGTGGGTCTAAATTTAATGCAGTAATAAAATGTTTCCATTGTCTCTCCCAATGTCTATGAAATAAACCAGTTACTTTAGAACTCTCATAATGTCCGATTAATGTCTTGTAATCTACACCCTCAGGTTTTTTATTCCCATTACGACTTGCCAGGGTTCTAATATATGGTTGAGCAGGGTCTAAATCCTTAATTGCTTGTTTGAATATATCTATAGCGGCATCTTTACTACTACCTTCTTTTATCTTTAATGCACTCAATATCCTCTCTATAAACCTATTAGCAAAATATGCTTCTGGATAGTGTATGTAAGGGCCAAGAGAGCGATATATTTCTTTATTTATCTTCAAGCTTGAATCTAATATGTCTACATTAATGCAATTAGTAAGAAAATTATATGTCAGCACCTCATAAGTAGCCCAAGAAGAACCCCAGTTAGGGGTATCAAGCATAATCAACTTGCTGACATGCTTTTCACCTGGAATATTCGAATTGGTTAAATAATCCCGTGCCACTAATCCACCCATACTGTGGCAGAGGAGAATAACCTGGTCAGTAGGTTTGTGTTTCTCCCCATAGTATTCTTGAAGCATTCCTTTCTCCTCATCCTTTGGCTTATTTGTTCCTTCCTCCTTAATCTTATACCACAATTCCAACGCCTCTGTCCCTACACTAGAATTATTATCCGAGAATTCTATGGTTTCGAGGTAGGTCTTATCCCATGTCTTAGCTTTGTCTTTGTTGTTGGGATATGTGCCGTTTGGATCCTTGGAAAGAGGTGTCTCAATCAACTCCTCTTTAAAATACTCTGTTTTAGGAAATAGTTTATAATATGGTCTAAAATATGGCACCAATTTCCCTGTCATACTATCTTTATCAGCCTCATTATCATTATTGGAATCAAACCAGGCAAGACAATGTCCACCTATACCATGGACAAAAAGAATAGGCTGAGGTCGATAAGTATCCTTATGTTCCCAACCACCTTTATCCACTGTATCTTTCAAAAGATCAGAGAACTCCGTAGCTAAACCTATAGAACCATATACCATTAATAATGTTACCAACAAACTAATCTTAAAAAGTCTATTACACATTTTTCTTCACCTCTCTTTAAAAATTTTACCTTGGGGTTTTATAATACTCAACCTCTTGAGAATCCTGCTTTACTCCAGGTGTAACATATCTAAGATTCCATACCTTCCCATCTTCCAATCTCACATCAACTATTCTAATTCCTCCTTCCCATCCTCCAATAATATGTTTTCCATCTGAAGACCATTTGGCACGGTGTCCAGTCCCACCTCCTTCTTTATTCACCATCCCGTCACTACTTATTATTCCAGGATAATACACAATCCACTTCCCATCAGGGGAGAAGTGGGGGTTGCCCATATCAACATCACCAAATTTTCTTACATAATTCCCTTTTAAGTCTATTATTCCACTTGGATTTGCATTTACAACTATATTTCTATCTGGTGTCCAGTTAAAGCTGTACACTCCTGATGTTACTTTATGCTTGTTTTCCCCTTCCTCATCTATTATCCATATATCCCCACAACGTTCAACAGTCTTGTACGCAATCTTTTTCCCATCCGGGCTCCAGGCAGGATTAATGCCGGTTTCTAAGTATTTAACGATATTAAACTGTGGGTCAACTATATATATAGGATTAATAGGAATACCACTTCTTGGATCTTTATTCTCTCCAACTACTATCAAATTATTCTTCGCATTCCAATCAATAGTTGAAATATGGGCTAAAGGTGGGTCTGGGTGAAGACCAGCGGCTATTTCACCAGTTGCTATTTCATTCGCCTCTCCTAATGGAATAATTTCTTTTGCAGTCACCGCCATCCATTTCCAATTTTTTCCCCCATACTTCTTCTTTAATCTATCCTCATTCTTCTTAATAATCTCCTGAGCAACTTTATCTACCTTTATCGAATGAGAATCATATCTTATCCTCTTGAGTACCTGGTTATTTTTTCCATCCTTATCAATAATACAAATATATGTCTCAAATCCTTCTGTCTGATAGCCCCAATCAAATTCAAATAATCCACCTTTTGATTTTGACATATAGGTAGCTCGTTTGGCATATATTATCCTGCCATCCGGTGTCCAATTCCAGCATAGATATACCCCTGCTACCCATTCTCTTTTTCCCTTACAGTTAGTAATGAATAAAGAGACAAAAAGGATTAAAATAATTATCAATCTTGATTTTCTTATTAAATCCTTCATTTACACTATCCTCCATTGTTATATCTTTGGCAAGCCTTCTGCAAAATTCATAACTTATTGATATTTCAGTAAATTATGAAATTGTTTTTCTTGACTTTTCCTCCATACTCTGACCTTATTCCTTTATACACATTCTTTTAGCCACAAAGACACAAAGGCACTAAAAGAGCTTTAAGCCTGGAGCATAGAGCCTGGAGAAAAAAGAATTCTCATGCTCCGTGCTCTTTGCTCAATGCTAATTCTTTGTGTCTTAGTGACTTTGTGGCATATCTTTCCTCACATTTTTCATTTTGCAGAAGTCTTATATCTTTGGTATTTCAAATATAGAATTATCTATATCCTGATTTATCTTCAGCCCTTCATTAGTTATTATCTGAATTATCTCTACCCCATCTTCTTTAGTAATAGTAGTATTAATCGATTTAAGTGGAAACCAGATATCTTCTATTAATCGATAATCCTGTGTCTCCATGATTAATTGTAAATCTCCATTCTGGTCATAAACTTCCTCCTTAAACACCACTCCCTTGCTATAATCTATATATACTTTTATCTTTGAAATGAGAATATTGACTTTGAAAGGAACTACATCAAGGCAATAAATATTATTATTTATGTTAGATTCATCGAAGTTTATAGTTACAGTGTTACTTCCCAAAAGGCTTTGTACTTCACTATAATCTAAATTTGCCGGAAGGAGATTTAATTCTTCTTTTAATCCATCAATTTCTTCTTCTGTAAACAATGAACTAAATGTACCCAAATTACGCACAATTGTTTTACCTATATTATGATCAATTACTTTTAATATGTTACCATTTAATATTTGGGTTTGAATAACTATATTCTCATCAATCCACGAAAGGACCTCATTTCTTATTTTATCTTCACCTTTTATCCATAGATGTGATTTAGTAGTCTTTTCCCAATTATCATAGGCAGGTATCTTCCATGTAACTGTTTGAGTAGATTGTAGGTCTTTGATAGTATCCTTCGTTCTCTGATAGTTCTCTGCTACTTTTTGCAGGATTTCTTCTGGGGTAGGTAGAACTACTTTTTGTTGAACCATTACCTTTATTTCGTGGGTGGATACATAACCGAGGGTATCTCTGGCAGTCAATTTCAGAGTATAGGTGCCGTCTGGCATAGTGGAGAGAGGTAATATTGCCAG
>SBAY01000328.1 GCA_005239945.1 Nitrospira sp. | reverse complement strand
ATTACCGAAGAGCCGTGTGAGGGAAAACCTCAAGCACGGTTCTGTGAGGGGCATTAAGCAATTAAAAAAGGAGGTTGTTGAATATGTCTACTCGACAATATGTAACAGCAGATTGGTGCAAAAATGTCAATATTCCACATCCTGAGTTCAAGTATATCTTCACTATTGACTTGAAAGGAAGGATAGTGGAAGAGAAACTGAAGAAGGAAAATCTTAATTACGAGAATGAAAAAGGTTTGCCTAATGAGGGAATCCATCTTTTAAGGATGGAGAATGCGACTATCAGGTCGTATATAGATCCATACCTGCTTGAACACGCTACTCCATTCAGATGGATTTTTGGTGCTGAAGATTCAATGAACTTGTTAGAGGAGGGATTAAACTCTTTTTTTCCTGATATTAAGTGCAATACTTGCCCCAGTAAGGATATATGTGGAAAAGACTATCTGAAATTTTATACTAAAGTATACAACAGAACTGCGAGTCCATTAGAGTTCTACCGTGACGGAAGTGGAGATGATTCTTTCAGAATAACAGGAATAGAGGTTAAAATATTCAGGTCTGGAGCCATGAGTATTTTGTTAAGATTTAAGTGGTCAGAAAATATATCAATCCATGATTGTCTGAATTTGATAAGGTATCCGGAGGATATATTGATAGATCCAGCAGAATGTTATTTTGGTGCCCTAAATGAACTATCTCGACGGATTGCTCATAAAGTGTTTACAAAATTTAGTGTAGATGATTATTTTAAAAAAGCAAGGGAAGTGATTTCTGATGCCCATTTTTCCTTAATAAATGAAAAATTCGATGATATATTAGGGAAAATGAAAGCCTACGAAAATTTCCATCCACACATCTATGTTGGCATCTTCTGTCCTGATATAACTTGGGTTAATTCTGCGGACCCTAACACTAATTTTGACTTAGAGCCAGAGTATAAAGACAAATCCATTATTGCTTTAGCCAATACTACTCCAGAGTTTGTTAATAAGTTTATCGACCCCAAGGAATATGTTAACAAAAAGAATAGGGCTAGAGGTGAGGATATTATATTATTGGAAAGGAGAAGTTGGATAATTGTTTCTAAAAGGTTCAAGGATGATAACGCAGGGAAAAGGTATCGACTTGGTCTTATAGAGACATTCCTGTATTCATTGGAGACAATCCTTGCCACTACACTTTCTATTGAAACATTCAACGAGAATTTGGAAGAGGTGATAAAGGGTATAAGTTATGAATTTAATACAGGGATAGAAAGATTTTACGAAAAAGGACCCTGGAAAAATGTAAAAAGGATGATTTCTGCTCTCCAATTGCCCTGCATGGGTGAAATTTTGGAGAATATGAGGAAATTCGTCTCATTGCTTTCAAAAGCCAGATCAATCTCTCCCTGCGAGGATATTACCATCTCTATGGAGGCACACTTGAAGTCAATGACTGCTATCAGGGCGGTAAAGGCCTTGAAAGATCATCTCAGCCTAACTGAGCTTATTTCTCTTGCCAGAGAAAGGATGAGAAACTATACCAATTTCCTTGTGACAGGACACAATATTATTATGGCAGAGACAAGAAGAGTCCAGAATCTACTATTGGTGATTTTAACAGTATTGTTGGTGTTTCTGACACTTGGACTCTTGGCAGAACCCGTGGTAAGGAATCTTCTTGATAAAATTGGAGGTCTTTAATGCCCATAAAAACCGTCTCCACCCGCAAGCAGGCAATGGATTATCTTGACGGATATGTCCAGGAGAAGAAGGAAGAGATAGACCAGGGATATATAAGCTCTGGCCTGGTCAAGAGCTATCTTCTTGAAACGGTTCCAGCTACAAGACAAGAGCCAGAATTGGCGACAATCTTTGAGAAATCTAATGCTCGGTTAGACCCTATCGATGATACCCTTTACAAGGTATGGAATGGCTTAGAGAATAAATACATAGGGTTTTTAGAAAAGCTCATTCCCCGCCATCCAGTATATTATACTATGGAAGACATTAAAGAGTGTGATCCCTGGATCAAAAGGCTGGTAAACTCAACACCCAATCTGGATAGACTCTGGATTAGCGGGTGGACATTTGAACAATTATGGAGAAAGGTAATAGAGATTAACCCGGGTCGAAGATATGGACGATTGGTCTTTGAATATGAAAATCTCTTTGAGATTGACAGAGAAGAAACGGAAGAAGATGAAGAGATTGTAGATGTTAAATCAGAAGAATTTGAGGAAAAGACTCAGTTAACTAAAGAGCAAAGAAGTTCTCGATTTACTATGGTAGATAGGCTGGAAAAGATGGAAACCTGTCTTCCCAGACTTCAAGAGATTTACTCCCCTCTTCTTTCTATCTCTCAATTACGTTTTCCTTCTGCTTCTCGGGGAGGACACGATTTTTATTATAATGGCAAGGTGACCAACCGTAGTGACAGCTTTGTTGACCACCGGGCACACCTACTTTATGTCTTGAAAATATATAAAGGCACTACTGAAGATGCTGAACAGATAGCCTGGCATTCGATAGAAAAAACTACTTTACAGACTGAAAGACGGTTTACTACCTTACACGGTGCACCTGTAGTTATGAAATTTAGCTCACAACTTTCTGTGGACACCTTTGAAAAATGGATTACTGCCACCTTTAATCGTAAAAACAACAAATTTCGTCTCTGGGGAAATCCTATCCGCCTTAGTTCGGAAAAGGTTCACATCTATGGAGCAGATAGACACCTGTGGCAACCTATCTTCCTGGAGTTAACCACCCGTCATGCAATTGCTATTTTGCCTAAAGGTACTTGCGGAAATATTATCCATAGGCTGGTCACAAATATACAGCATTATATTGATTCGGCTGTAGATGTCTGGATTGGAGATCGAAAGTATACTGAGGTAATTTCCACAGCGATAAAAAGGAGAGATATTCAATATGAAACCGACTGATGTGATTGGAGATCCAATTTATCAAGTGAATTTAATGTTGTGGCTTCTTCAGCCTCTTAATGATAGTTATCCGGTTCGACCTATTTTGAAAGAATTAGGATATGAACTATTTGACATTGGACCATCTATGCCGCTTTCTCCTGAATTGCGCACAAAACTTACGGAACTATCTATCTCTCATGTGGAGGCTCCTAAACCAGACCTTCTGATTTCAAAAAATGGAACATCTGAATTTGTCACTATAGAATGTAAATCTCAAATGTTTGGTTCTACATCTAAAAAACCAGCACACCAGGCCCGGTCTTTACTTTTGCAAAATGGAGAGCAATTTAATTTAGCTATCGGATTAGAAGTTGACGCTTCTCCTGAGCTTCATTTAGTTTATATTGCTAAACACTCTGAAACCCATAACCCAGAAGAAGGAATCTGCCAAATTAGGAGTGAATTGAGTAAGGTTGGTTTTAACCCAGTAAGAACTGGAACAATAGGTATTGATTTCTATCAGGATGGAATCTATCTTCGGGATAACTATGGTCAGGGAGAAATTCCTGAGTCACTAAAAGAGATTATTGGTGAAGGAATAACGGTTCAACAATTTTCGCCTGATGAGAATCCGATTCCTCTTTTTTATATCCCCTGGGACCCCAATGTTTCTTATCAACCGGAAGAGATGGGTAATTATTGTGAACAGGTGTTCTGTGAGCGAATTTTAGCAGAAACAGTATGTGAAATAGGCCGTAGGCATGTACCAGGAGTTGTTGAAGTTGAATATGATTATTTGCTTAATGCGGCTACTTCCAATTTCTATGAACGCTGGCGATCTAAAGATACAAGAAGGGCATTACAAAGGTCCTGTCGTGAACTTTTAACTGATGCACTTAAATCTGCTGAGAGTCATTTTGAAAAATTAACTTTAACTCAACCTCGTCAAGGTATTATTTTAAGCATAAATGATGAAGAATCGAAAGAAACCATTATTGATTCATTGACAAAATTTAAGCGAGGAAAATGGATAAAGAGAGAAGAATTACACCAGGGTTGTCTTTTCCAGGATGATATTTAAAAAACACTCTAATCCAGAAGAGATACAGATAGGTGAGGAAACTTATAAAAAGTTAGCGGACAAAACCAATTTCAAAAAGGCAAGTCTATTGAGGGAGTCAAAACTTATCTTTACCAAAATCTGTGGAAATCTGCGTAATCTGTGGATTTAGTGATTAGTTTTTGACATTACCGAGAAAATAGTAGGGAGAGTAGAAGATGAGGATTTTAATTACAGGTGGAGCAGGTTTTTTAGGCTCGCATCTATGTGATTATTTATTAAATATGGGTCATGAGGTTATCTGTATGGATA
Source organism: Nitrospira sp. (assembly GCA_005239945.1). Classification (GTDB taxonomy): domain Bacteria; phylum UBA9089; class CG2-30-40-21; order CG2-30-40-21; family SBAY01; genus SBAY01. Next base: position 23,203 of record SBAY01000328.1, on the reverse strand, counting down.
ATCTCATCACCGGTTCGATAGATAACATAAATCATATTCGCAGTGAGAAATTTAAATTTTATAAATATGATGTGACGGAATTTATCTATGTTGATGGTGAGATAGACTTTATTCTTCACTTTGCCTCCCCGGCCAGCCCAATCGATTATGCTAAATACCCTATCCAGACATTAAAGGTAGGTGCCTTAGGGACACATAAAACATTAGGATTAGCCAAACATAAAAAGGCGTCTTACTTACTTGCTTCTACATCAGAGGTTTATGGTGACCCATTGGTTAGTCCTCAACCGGAGGATTACTGGGGTAATGTTAATCCTATTGGTCCCAGGGGGGTCTATGATGAGGCAAAACGATTTGCTGAGGCATTGGTTATGGCCTATCACTCGGTTCATAATCTAGATACTCGGATTGTAAGGATATTTAATACCTATGGTGAACGGATGCGGTTATTTGATGGTCGCGTCGTTCCTGCATTTATCCCCCAAGCTTTAAAAGGAGAGCCATTGACTGTGTTTGGTGATGGAAGCCAGACACGTACTTTCTGTTATGTAGCGGATCTGGTTAAGGGAATATATAGACTGATGTGTTCGGATTGTCATACCCCAGTCAATCTCGGCAACCCAGAGGAAATGACGGTGTTAGAGTTTGCCAAGAAGATAATCGAGATTACCGGCAGTTCAAGTCCAATAGTTTATAAACCATTACCTCAAGATGACCCAAAACAACGAAGACCGGATATTACCAAGGCTAAACAATTACTTGATTGGGAACCAAAGGTTACTCTTGAAGAAGGACTTAACAGAACAATTAAGTGGTTTAGACAACGATTGAATAAAGAAGGATGAAAAATGGCAAGTGGGACACTTTATCTCTGTGGCACGCCAATTGGAAACCTTGAAGATATTACCTTGCGGGCATTACGAGTATTCAAAGAGGTAGATTTAATCGCGGCTGAGGATACACGAATAACACGAAAACTTTTAACCCATTATCAAATCAAGACACCAACCACTTCCTATCACTACCATAACCGTTTTAAAAAGGGTGAACATCTGATAGAGTTATTACAAAAAGGTAAAAATATAGCCTTAGTTTCGGATGCAGGTATGCCCGGGATATCAGACCCGGGGCGTGATTTAGTTTGCCTGGCAATCGAGAATAAAATATCAATAGTTCCAATCCCTGGCCCATCAGCCATTTTAACAGCATTAGTCATCTCAGGTTTCCCTACAAGACATTTTACCTTTGAGGGATTTTTCCCAGGTAGTCACAAAAAACGGGTAAGATTATTTAAAAAATTAAAGGAAGAAGAACGAGTAATGATATTTTTTGAGGCACCGCACCGCATCCTCAAAAGCCTGATTGATATTTTAGAGATATTAGGAGATAGACAAATATTTATTGTGCGAGAGCTAACAAAAAAATTTGAAGAGGTAATCAAAGGAAGCGTAAGTGAAGCAATACAAAGATTTACCCTAAATCCACCAAAAGGTGAATTAACCATAGTTTTAATGGGAGCCTGTAATTCAGACAATAGACCATAGATATCAGACATTAGACTAAAAAAAGGAAAAGCCTGAAGTCTAAAGTCTGATATCTTATGTCTGAAGTCCAGTGTCTAACTCACAGAATGGGGTTACTGTTCAGGTAGGCATGAAAAAACTTAAGAAATTTGCCACAAAGGCACGAAGGCACAAAGATGCACAAAGAAGATTTTAAACTCCTCTAAAGTTGAAGAAGAAAGAAAAGGATGGAATAAAACGGATAATTTTATAAGTCTTAGTGAACCTTCGTGTCTTAGTGCCTTCGTGGCAGAAATTAGCCGGCAACTGACACCTGAACGGTTACAGAATGGGAGTAAATAAAGATGCCGAAGGAACAAATTGCAAAGGCAACCACGATAATATTGATTGGAACTATAATTGGTAAAATAACTGGTTTTATCCGAGAAATATTGGTGGCAAAATATTTTGGGGCAAGCTTAATTACCGATGCCTATTTTGTGGCTTACACTATACCTATGGTTCTTATCAATATGGTTATCAGTGGTGGTGCTTACTCAGCCACAGTTCCAATCTTTACTAAATATTTAACTAACAAAGATTATAAAACTCTAGGGAGATTATGCGATATTATCCTTACTTATACCTTTATCATCTCTACAGTCTTAGTGCTAATTATATTATTCTTTGCCCCTTATTTAGTCAAATTTATGGGATATGGACTAAAGGAGGAGGCATTTGAATTGGCGGTTAAGTTGACTAAGGTTATGACACCAATGATTATATTTTTAGGATTAATGAGCATTTTCATGGGCCTTTTACACGCATTTCAACATTTTACCGTTCCATCCTTTAATCCCTTTATTTTAGGGACTACAGTTATTATTTTTCTTGTGTTCCTGAATAAAGACATAGGTATCTTTAGTGTAGCGGTTGGGTTAGTCGTTGGAAGTGGGTTAATGTGTTTAGCCTCATTAATAGTTTTGCTAAAAAAACAGGTAAAATTTAGTTTTAATTTGAACTTCAGGTATAAAGCGGTAAGTGAATTTATTCATTTGTTTATTCCGGCGACCATCGGCTCAGCAGTATTTGGCATTTATGTTATTGTTAATCGTATAATGGCCTCTCCTTTAGAAGAAGGTAGTATTGCCGCCTTAGATTTTGGATATATGGTTATGCAGACCCCTTTATCGACCTTTAGTCTGGCTATTTCAACAGCAATTTTTCCTTTTATTGCCGGTTATGCCGCAATTAAAAGTTATAACGAGTTAGTTGGCACAATGTCAAAGGGGATAAGGATGACGGCATTAATTTATATCCCTCTTGCCTTAATATTTATGGTTCTTTGTGAACCAATCATAAGGTTATTATTCGAGCGAGGTAATTTTGATACATACGATACGATGATGACTTCAAAATCACTATTTTTTTATTCCTTAGGTATGATTGGATTAGCCGTAAATTTTATTCTTCTTCGTGTGTTTTATGCCCTGAATGACGCAGTTACCCCCCTGTGGGTAACTGCCGCAGGAGTAGTAGCCCATATTATCCTTAATTTTATATGTATTAAATATTTAGCCCATGCTGGTATTGCCCTGTCTACCTCAATCATTCACCTGGGAACCAATTTTGTATTATTTTGGTTCTTAAAGCGGAAAATTGGGAATATTGGTGGAAAACAAATATTAACTTCCTTCCTGAAAATGATTTTTGCCTCATTACCCGGCTTATTAGTATGCTTTGGAGTTAGTAAATACATAGAAATGGTTTTAAATACCAGTCACATAGAAATACAAATTATACAGGTTAGCCTGGCGGCTACTGCCGGATTGACTTGCTATTTAATCATCCTCTGGTTGTTAAAGGCAAATGAATTACTGCTGATAATAGAATTAGTCAAAGATAAATATGGAAAAAGAAAAAGGGGTAAAACCCAATAGTGTTCGGAATGCCAAATCATATTAAAATGCTCACAAAACATTGAATGTAGAATGTAAATAATACTTCTACATTTTACATTCTACCTTTAATATTCTACATTCGATATTCAATATTTATAATTTCCCCTTAATAAAGGGAGAGGTAAGGGGGGGTGTCTCTCTTTTTCTGTTTAACATAATTTAGCATTCCGAACTCTATTGGATAAAATCCCATTTTTGCAAAAAAGGAGGTCTCTCTCCTTAAACTCCTCTTTCCCCAAAAAGCTTTTACCACCAATCATCGTAATGAACTATATTACGACGGTTAGTTGTAGTTAAAAAGTTTTGGAAAAGATTTTTCCCCTTATCTCTCACTACCCTACCTTTGAAATTTTCCCTTTAATAGGCATCATTTCTTTACCAAATAAAACCATCACATTGAGTAAAGGATGAGTCTCGACTACGGCTACACCTTCAGGAATATTATTACTCAGCCTTGTCTTTAACTCAATCTCCGCATTTTTAGAACTTATTTTAACCTGCTCTCCTTCGTCAAGGCCTATTTTCTTTGCATCCTTATAACTCAGTTCAACACAGGATTCACCTTTTATTTCAAGCAGATGGAGACTCCAGGCACTAAGTGAGCCGGAATAAAAGTGTGACCCGGTCGAAACGAACAAGAATTCATCCTGGGCGGTTTTTATCCCCTCAGCTTCGACAGGGATAAACTTGCTCTTCCAATTATTGCCATTGCTACTCCAGGGTTTATGAGCACCTTCATAGAGATTGGCGACTTTCTTCGACACCTCTTCCGCTGAAATCTCACAGCCCATCCGCTTACACAAATCAATAAATATCTCTAAATCAGGTTTGGTTTCACCAGGATAGGGTAATGCCTTTTCAATCCCTTGCACCCTTTTTTCAAGGTTGGTGTATGTCCCATCTTTTTCAGCAAAACTGCATACTGGTAAAATGACATCGGCTAATTCTGCGGTTGGGGTCATAAACATATCCTGAACAACAAGGAATTCTAATGATTCAAGGGCGTTCTGAACATCAAACAGAGGATAGGTCATCACCGGATTTTCACCCACAATAAACATTCCCTTTAACTTACCTGGTTCAAGCATCTGGAAGGCACTGTAGCCGGGTTTATCTACAGACACATATCCGGGCAAGAACCCCGGCACTATCCCCATATCGACTGCTCCTTGCGAATTATTCTTCTCCGGCAGGATATACACACCAGAGGATTCCTTGCCGATATTTCCGGTAAGTAACGCCAGGTTGCTGGCGGTTAAGGCAAGAGCACGGTTATTTCCGCATAACCCCATACCAGTAGCCACAATAATGCACGCCTTTTCTGCCTCAGCATAGGTTCTGGTTGCCAACTCAAGTTCCTGTGGACTTACACCGCAGGTCTTCTCGACATATTCCGGTGTGTATTTTTTCACACAAGATTGCAGTTCCCTGAATCCCTTTGTCTTTTCCTTGATAAATTCCTTGTCTATAAAGTCATTCTTAATTAACAGGTTTATCATCCCATTGATTAAAACAAGTTCTGTACCTGGTTTATAAATAAGATTGCTTACCGCCATAGATGAAAGTTTTATCCTTTTATTGTCAGCCACGATTAATTTTGCCTCGTTACGATTAATGGCTAAATTCACCTCTATTTTTATATCAGGATGTGTTTCATTAAGGTCAGCTCGCAAAAGCAAAATAGCCTTTGTCCCTCTTATCTCATGAATAGAATTGGTTGAGGCAGAATACCCCAAAGATTCCTTTAATCCTATCAATCCTTGATAACTGTAACCACCACCATGGTCAATGTTATTGGTCCCGAGTCCCTGACGAATAAGGTGTTGGAACAGATATAATTCCTCATTTGTCAGTCGTGCAGACCCAAGAGCACCAATAGAGTTTGCACCGGAGGCGGTCTTTATTTCATTGAATTTAGTCACCACGAGCCCCAGTGCCTCGTCCCAATCTACCTCTTCGAATTTGCCTTCCCTTTTTACCAATGGCTTTTTCAATCTCTGGGGACTGGCCACAAACTCATACCCAAATCTTCCCTTAGCACATAGATTACCTTCGTTTATACCAATGTCATCATTACTGGTTACTGTTTTTATTTGATTATCTTTGATACCTAAGAGCAAGGTGCATCCATTAGAGCAATAAGGACATATTGTCGGGATATTTTTTAATTCCCAGAGTCGGGCTTTATACTTAAACAGTTTCGATGTCAGGGCACCTACAGGACAGACAGCGATACATTGTCCGCAGAATTCACAATTTAGGGGTCTATCAAAATCTGTTCCAATCTTAGTTCTCATCCCTCGATTGACAAAGGAGATTTCGGATACACCCTGCAACTCACTACAAATACGGGCACATTTACCGCAAAGGATACATCGATTAAGGTCTCTTTCGATTAAATAACTATTATGGTCAACAGGTAGGGTAAATTTTATCCTTTTGAATCTATTAGCCGTTACTCCATACTCATAAACTAAATCTTGCAAGCTACATTCTCCAGCTTTATCACAAACAGGGCAGTCTAAGGGATGACTGATTAATAATAATTCAAGAATCAGCTGACGGGCTTTTTTAATCGCATCAGAAATAGTTCTCACCACCATACCTTCCGTAACCGGGGTAGTACAGGAAGGAACGAATTTAGTTCTTGCACCCTCTACCTCAACAAGACAAATTCTACAGGCACCAAAAGGTAGAAGTTTCTTCTCATGACAAAGTGTAGGCACCTTAGCTCCTGCTTTCTCACAAGCCGCTAAGATAGTTGTTTCCTGCTCTACTTGTACCTCTTTACCATCAATGGTTAGGGTTATCATTCTTTTTATCTCCTTTACAAGTTTTAAACTAAGTTTCCTCTGATATTATCTTATCTACAAGTTGTAGAATCTTATCTGCTGTGTTAAGGGCAAAGGTGACATCTTCTTCAGTTATACCCAAAGGAATCTCAGCCGGATATCTATCAAAATAATAAACAGTCAATTTTTCACAATCATCAATAAAAGCCTCAAGCTTTTGAGGGTAGTATTTCTTGCATTCCTCAATTATATCAACCAATCTATGGGTTTTAAGAGAGGGAGTCTTCTCTATACTAATGTTCTCTAATTCTAAAAGGGCTTTCAATGCCTTCTCTGTTGCCTGTTGAGATAGAACGCAAGCAACAGAGGCTATTTTACTTTCTTGCCAACCAGCTTTTGCAAAGGCAAGGTCCTCTTTTGCCTTTATAAGCCAGATTTCTGCCGCAGGTTTATTCTTTCCCATATAACACAATCCCTTTTGATAAGATTGTCCGAATAAAAATACTGTTTATTCCCTTTGCATATTCCCATTCCTCGGGCGTATAAACAAGAGGCTCAACTGGATATTTAATCCCAAACTCTCTCCTTATACCCTGCATTACCTCTACTACTCTATCTACAAATCGTTTTTGTGTCTTTTTTATGATTAGCAAGTCTATATCAGAGGATTTTTTCACGGTATCACTTCCATAAGAACCAAATAAGATTATTCTCTCAGGTTTGTATTCCGAAACTATAAAGTTAATCAATTTTTTTAATCCCGACAAACCCTTAAATTTTGTATCCATAACTTATCTCTTATTTTTCACTTATTACTCAATCTCCGCCATAGGTAGTTTTGAGCGTGGATTTGGGTAAACCCCCATACTTCTTGGTTCTACTATCAAATCAAGGGACTCCATAACTACTGCCCCGATAAGTGGATATTTTTTCTTCGGCTCCACAATTGCCTCAAACCACCCTTTTCTACCACATATCTCTACCTCTACTACCCCCACTACATCCTTTTGTGCAGTTTCTTCATTGGCATATTTCACAGTTTCTTCTCTTATAAATGAGAACTCAAATTCCTTGACTACTTTTTCAGGAAGAACAAGTAATGTTGCTCCCGTATCAACCTTAGCATCAATCTCTATCCCAGGCTTATCCTTTAATGGATTTCTGACCTTTATTGTTGTATAGACTATACCCATTTGGTTTACTCCTCCGTAACTTATATAATAAGGTAATCGGTTAGCAGTTATCGGTAATCGGTGAAGAAAAAGTATCTATTGGTTGTTACCGATTACCCCATCACCTGATTACCTGATTATTCAATCGCCATAAACTTACAAGAGGTGATACAGGTTTTGCATTTGATACACTTTTCTTTATCGATTACGGCAGTTTGTTTCTTTTCCCATTTAATAGCCTCTACCGGACATACTTTAGCACAGACACCGCACATCTTACATAGTTCTGAGTTTACTTCAAACTTTAATAAAGCCAAACAGGAATGAGCCGGACACCGTTTTTCTTTAATATGTGCCTCATACTCGTCACGAAAATATTTAATTGTAGTTAATACCGGGTTAGGGGCGGTCTGTCCTAAACCACACAAGGCGGTATTTTTAATATCTTCGGCTAATTCCTGTAATAATTCGATGTCGCCTTCTTCTCCTTTTCCGGCACAAATATCCTCTAATTTATCAAGCATTACCTTAGTTCCTATGCGACATGGCACACATTTGCCACAAGATTCATCCTGGGTGAACTCAAGAAAGAATTTGGCAATTCCAACCATACAGGTAGTTTCGTCCATAACCACCATACCGCCAGAACCCATAATAGCCCCGGTTTCAGTAATGGATTCATAATCCACAGGAATATCTAAATGACTTTCAGGGATACAGCCACCAGAAGGACCGCCCATTTGCACTGCCTTAAATTTACGCTTATTTGGTATTCCACCGCCAATATCATAGATAATCTGTCGCAAAGGAATTCCCATTGGGACTTCGATTAAGCCAATGTTATTTATTGCTCCAGTTAAGGCAAACACCTTAGTCCCTTTACTCTTTTCTGTTCCCAGGGTGGCATACCATTTTCCACCTTGCAGAATAATCTGTGGAATATTGGCAAATGTCTCTACATTGTTTAAAACAGAGGGTTTTTGCCAAAGACCTTTGTGAGCAGGAAATGGTGGCCTTGGTCTGGGCATACCTCGTTTTCCCTCAATCGATGTCATTAAAGCCGTTTCTTCGCCACAAACAAAGGCACCTGCACCCTGGTATATTTCCACATCAAAGTCAAAGCCGGAGTTGAGTATGTTCTTTCCCAATAATCCATATTCTTTTGCCTGAGCGATGGCAATTTCTAATCTTTTGATAGCTAAGGGATATTCTGCTCGAACATAGAGATAACCCTGGTGTGCACCGATAGCTTTAGCTCCAATGACCATTCCTTCTAAAACGGCATGTGGGTCAGCCTCCAGGATTGACCTGTCCATAAATGCCCCCGGGTCTCCTTCATCACCGTTACACAGGATATATTTTACATCACCTCTGGCTTTAGCACAGAATTCCCATTTCAGTCCAGTTGGAAAACCTGCTCCACCCCGTCCACGCAGTCCTGATTCTTTCACCTCCTGAATTATCTCCCCAGGTGTCATTTCAAGTAATGCCTTAGCCGCACCTAAGTATCCATCTCTAGCAATATATTCATCAATCTGTTCCGCGTCGATTAAGCCACGATTGCGTAGTGCCCGTAATACCTGAAGATTAAAGAAGGGAATATCACGCATTGCCGGGATAACCTCTTTTTCGGCTGGAGGGGTGTACATTAGAGATTTAACAAGTCTTCCTTTTAAGAAATGTTCCTCGACTAAAAATGGTATATTCTCTACTTTAAGTGCTTGATAGAATATACCCTCTGGATAAACAACAATTAATGGTCCCTGGGCACAAAAACCGTTACAGCCAGTTAAAATTATCTTTATCTCATTCTGCAGGTTTTGTTTTTTTAGCTCATCTTCTAATGCTTGTTTTATCTTAAGTGAGCCGCTGGCAACACAACCAGTGCCTGCACAGACTAATATATTTGCTCGAAATCGTTCCATTCTTTCAACTCTCCCTTCCCCATTTATCTTTCCAGATATAAATCTAAGGCATATTTACCCTTTGAATCCGGGTTTGGAATAAGCTTCTGGATTGAAGGAGAAACTATAAGATCTAATTGTTCCAAAACTATGTATCCAACCAATGCCGGTACATCATCCGGTATTTGGACAACATCAAACTCACTCTCCCTTTCTTCTATTTCTACCCGGGCTACTCCAAAAATATCTCTTTCAACCAATCCATTAGCCGTTTTCAGAGCTATTTTCCTCAAAAACATCAAGCCCAATTTTTCAATCTGGTCTTTATGGAGACAGAGCATAGCAGCTCCTGTATCAACAAGTGCATCTTTTACCTCTATCGTTCTGACTTCTTTCTGGTTTGTAAGTATATCTCCAAAGTTTGTAACATGGACATCAATTAAAATCCTTCCCATTTTTCCTCCTCAATAAGTTGTTTCACTACCCATGACTAAGGCATACTCCTTAACAGGATTACCCGCAAGAACATGTTCAGTAAGTATTTTGACTATTTTTTCTTCATTTAGGTCAACATATTTTATCGGAGGTTTTCCAACTAATTCAACTGTAGCCATTGGCTCACGACTGCATAAGCCGGCACAACCAGAGGTAGTAATAACAATATCCTTTATTTCCCTTTTTGCCACTTCATCTATTAAAGCTGTCATCACCTTTCGGGATCCGGCGGCAATGCCACAGGTACCCATGTGAACCGTCACCTTAGCTCTAAATCCGCCTTCCCGCAATGTCGCTGTTGCCTGATGAGCCGCCTTAATCTTTTTTAAATCCTCTACAGTCAATCCCGCCATATTTTTAACCTCCTCTTTTAATTAAAAATTAAAAATTAAAAGTTAAAAATTAATAAGGATTGTAACTTTTAATTTTTAATTTTTAACTTTTAATTATATTGATTGATAATATCCATAATTTTAACCGAGTCAACTGCACCGTGGGTATCGTTATCTACGACTACCACCGGTGCTAAACCACAAGCACCTAAACACCTGACACTCTCTAACGAATATCTTCCATCTTGCGTCATTTTACCTACTTCAACATCTAATTTATCCTTAAGTTTTTCTAAAACCTCATCACTTCTTTTTACATAACATGCTGTTCCCAGACAAACCCGTATCGTATGTCTTCCCCTGGGCACCATAGTAAAAAAGGAATAAAAAGATACTACACCAAATACCTGGCTTGGATTAAGATTAAGTCCTCGGGCAATATAGCGTTGAATTTGTGCAGGTAGATAACCAAATAATTCCTGTGTTTCTTTTAATACAAGTATAAGATAATTTTGCCTGGCACCATACCTTTCAATTATACTATCTATCTGAGCCAATTGCTCCCTGGTTATTTCATTTTTTTTACATTGACATTCATTTGCCATAATCACACCTCTTAATATTAGTAAAGCAATAAAACAAGGAAAGGATTGTGAATCCTGAAACTTTTGGCATCAAATTCCTCGTTTTGTTTAACCCTGGTTTTTTACCTTAAATTTTTCTCAAGGTCTTTTTGAATAGCCTTTATCACTGCAGGGTCATTAATTGGCACTCCCTCCAGGCTGTTTTTTATTTTAGTTGTATCTAAGCAATAGCATAAATTCCCTTTTTTGTGTTGATACAAGAAATCTACATCTTTATTTCCTACAATCAATGTCATCATAGTTTGTGCCATATTACCCATAGGTTTACGGTCGATATGGTTGTCTTGGAAAGTCGCAGAGACCGTTGTTCCTTTGTTTTTTTTTGACTTTACTTCGAGTAATCCACCACTTTCCTTTGCTGCTTGTGCGAGTAAAGAAAGCCCCAGGCCTACCTTTTTAGCCCTTTTGGTCGTAAAAAATGGATCAAGGATTTTTTTTAGGGTATCTTCATCCATCCCTTTGCCATCGTCTTTTATCTTAATTAAAAGAAGGTTTGCTGCTATATTTTCGTGGACCTTTATTTCGATTCTCTTTGCACCGGCTAAAATGGAGTTTTCTACCACATCTAAAATATGTAATGATAAGTCTTCCAAAGGGCTATTTACCTTCTGTTTATAAAATTGCTAATGTAATTAAATTATTATACCATGAATTAGAATTTTTTTCAATAGAATTTTTCAGATCACTTCAATTCAGACATTAGACTTAAGTCGTAAGCGGTGAGCCGGAAGTTTAAGCTTTCAGTTTTTGGATGAGACAAGTGTTTATACATTATCTTTTTCTCTATCTGACCGCTGAACGCTTACTCTAAGTCTGATGTCTAAAGTCTGAAGTCTAATGTCTGAATTGAAGTTCAGATCAAAGAATTATTTGTCTTCCATCTTTATTTTTCAATGCCTTGTATATTTCTTCCAGCACAGGTTCTTTTATTAAAAATTGCGTAAATGCTTTTCCAATATCCTGAAGGTAATGTGCATCAGAAAAGGTTACTAATCCAAAGTTATTAGCCTGAGGAAATTTCACTCTTGCCTCTTGACAGGAAATTCGAGGGGATACCTCCATACCATCCAATCCTGAATCCGCAGGAACAAATCCTAACTGGCCAATGATACCAAATGCCTGTCGGTCGATATGAGCAGCCATAGCTAACCCACTTAGTGAATGGATGCTTGCCACTACCTTTTGTAATGAAAGTGATGTTGCCCCAATCAATAGACGCTGATTGAATTCTAACACCTCATCATCTTCATTAACCACTACCTGTTCTCCAAAGGTCGCTTCGTTGTTGACCCCGGGCAGGAGGTGTTCATAAACGATAGTTTGAAGTTGAATTGCCTTTGCAGAATCATTGAACAGGGCTAAGATGTGTACCTCTTCTGCTGATGTAACTTCAATCCCTGCAATAACGGTTATTCCTTCCTTTTGTCCGGCTCTTTGGGTGGCCATAATATTTTCGGCTGAATTATGGTCGCATATCCCAATTATATCTAATCCACGCCTTTTTGCCTCCTTGACAATAGCTGAAGGTGTCATTTCCAGATCGCCACATGGAGACAAACAGGTATGGATATGCAAATCCGCTCTAAATGTTTTAAGCATTATTAATACCAAGTTGATATAGTGAACCAACTAATTCAAAGGTCGATAATTTACTTACTAAAATAGGTATTTTTTCTTGTATTGCCTTTTGTAGGGTATCTTCTTCGGGGCAACGACCATTAACTAATATAATTCCTGCTATCTCTTTTAAAGTAGCTACGGCAACGATATTTTGATGTATCTGTAAGGTAATCCAGATATTTCCTTTTTGGGCATTTGCCATGACATCAGAAAGCAAATCAGAGGCATAACCGCCAGTGATTTCAGTATTTAATCGGTCATCACCTGTCTTGACCTCTAAATTTAGTTCTTTGACTATCTCTCTTAATTTCATGACCATTCTTACCCTATCAATAAAAAATGAGCATTTTTATCTGTGTTCCCTTGCCGACTTTAGACCTCAAAATCATTTTATCGCTACACTGTTGGATGTTATTTAATCCCATTCCTGCGCCAAATCCTAATTCCCTGACCCATTCCGGGGCAGTAGAAAAGCCTGGTTGCATTGCCTTTTTGATATCAGGAATTCCCGGTCCTGTATCCTTTGCCCTAACCTCAATCTGATGAGCCTGGACAAAGGCAGTAATTTCTCCTCCCTGTGTATAAATCACAATATTCATCTCTGCTTCGTAAGTAGCAATGCTAACCCGTCTGATGATTGCTGGAGGAATACCCAGGCGAGTTAAGTTTTTTTTCAATCCACTGGCCACTTTTCCTGCCTGACTAAAATCTCCTCCCACAACCTTATATTGAAACTTTAGCGTTGTCTCATCAGCAATAATATCCTCAAATATATGGCTTGCCCGAAATCGTTTAATCTCCTCCTCTTGTAATTCATTCTCTAATCTTTGCAATAATCCATGAATAATATCCCCTTTAGTTATAATTCCAACTAACTTCTTGGTTCCTCTTTCGATTACCGGAAATCTACCATAACCAAATCTATCGAATTTATTAATGGCAGAAACCAACAGTTCATCTTCGTATAAAATTTCTACATTTTTAGTCATTTTGGAAAAAACAGTAGCATTTATATCTCCCGAGGCCAAACATTTAATAAAATCTTCAATACTGACTATACCTATTAATTCGCCTTGCTTGTTCACTACAGGTGTCCCAGAGATGCGTTTCTCCCTTAAAATATTACGCAAATCGTAAATTAAATTATCAGAACTAACCGTAATGATTTCCTTTTTCATCACCTCGCCTACTTTTAAATCATAGGTTAATTCTTGAATTATACTAATTTTTTCTTTTATCAGAGGTGTTGTTTTCTTCATTTATCTTTATATTCTGAGCATCCAGACAGTCCTTTTTGATATAATCTGCCACAGGATTCGTACATAGGTAATTTAGTTGAAAATAGTGGGATTCTTTTTTCTTTAGCCAACTTGATAGTTTCAGACAGTGGCATTTTACCCCGTACAAAGCAAATTGCCTTTATATCCGCCATTTCTGCGGTGCGGATTACTTGAGGATTAATCAAGCCTGTCAGGAGAAGGGATTCTGATTTAATAAATGCCAGCACATCACTCATTAAATCCGCTCCACAACCCATTTTTATCTCTATCTCTAAATTGGTGTCATCACATATAATTTCTGCCTCTAAAATTTCTTTTATTTCGTGGAGTTTCATTATTTATTTTACTTCCTAAAAAACTTAAAACATTTTATTTATTACTTCAACTATGATGAGAAACTATTTTACCACAAATTTCTACCTGTGTCAATAAAAAATTTTATCTTGACTTTTCACTCGATTTGTGATAAAATATTTTTTATGACAAAAAATAAAAGAATTGGGGTTAAAACCTGTGGGTTGATTTGGGAAGAGAGTTTTCGTTTGATGTGGCGTTACCCAAAACTATTTTTACCATCTCTTATCTTGATTTTATTAGAAATTCTTCTGTTGGTTTTTCTTTTTTTGAACTATCTGCCAATTTTTTCACCTCTATTAGGTCCACCTATCAAAGTCTTTTTTGGTGAAATTTATCGTCACTACCCTTACAATCTTGTCCTGTTACCAACTTTATTTGATTGTGGTGATATAGTGTTATCGGTTATCTTTGCTACTTTAATAACCGGAATGACGGTAGCTATGATTTATCAGGCACAAGAGGGGAATATACCTAAATTTGGAAGTAATCTTTTACTGTCTCTTAAAAAGTACCTTATCCTTTTGGGATTAGGAATAATAGTTACACTTTTAGTATTTGGCACCTTTCAGCTTGGTAATTTTTTAGTTTTGAAATTCTATACGGAGGATGTAGCAGAATTCATCCATATTCCCACCTGGCGAATGTTTCGTCTGACACAATATTTTTGTTTTTTCTTAAGTTTAGTAATTGAAACATTTTTTGCCTTCTGTATTCCGGCAATAATGATTGAAAAGAAAAAAATTATAGGGTCTATGAAAAGAAGTTTTAAACTCGGTTTCAAACTGTTTTTACCTACCTTTATCTTGATTTGTGTGCCAACTATCTTTGATTCTTTAATCGTCTTAATAAAACAAAAGATGCTTGTTCAATTGATGGATAAATTCTATCCTGAGGTTGTCTTTGTAATTATGGGATTAGGATTTTGTCTTTATTTGCTTACCCAGGTAGTTAGGATATCGTCTCTTACATTACTTTTCTTGCACGATAAAAACGAAAAGTGAAACACGAAAAGTTGTTTGTTTTTCACTTTTCACTTTTAACTTTTCACTTTAATAATGAGGAGAGCAAAAGGTGATAAAATTATTTATTTTGTGGTTAAGTATGATTATTTTGTTAACCGGCTGTACTCAGGAATATAAACTTGAGCGGATGTATTATTTTGCTAATAAAGACTATACCCAGATAGCTAAAAATCCATCTAAAATAGAGCCAACACAGATAGACCAGACTATTAAAAAGTTTGAGGAGATTATCAAGGCAAATCCCGATTGGAGTGGCATTAAAAATGTAAGGTATGCCATAGCCCATCTTTATTTCCTTAAAAAGGATTTCAAAAAGGCAAGGGAAAAATTCACAAAAATTATCCAGGATTTTCCTTATCAAATAGACATGTGCCTTCAAGCGAGATTTTTTATTGGCCTTTCTTATGAACATGAGAATAAATGGGATAAGGCATTAGCTGTGTTTAATAAGATTATGAAGGAGTACCCATTAACTCCAATATCTATTCAACTTCCTCAGTATATCGCCCAATATTATGAAAATCATAAGAAATATGAACAGGCAGATGAGATTTTAAAGAATGCAATTACTAATTATGAAAAGATTATAAATGATTATCCTTCTGAAAAAAAATTAGTAATGGCGTTGGAAGATATTATTCTTCAAACCTATGAGAAATTAGACGATTGGAATGGTGTGATGACCACCTTACAACAAATGAGTATCAGGCATGAGAAGACAGATAGGGGTGCCCAATCATTATACCGTCTGGCAAAGATTTATGAAAGTAAAAAGAAGATAAAGGAGGCTTTCTCTCTTTATCAGCAATTCATAAAAGACTATCCTGATCATAACTTAATTAATACTGCAAAAACTAAGATAGATGCATTAAAATTAACCCTACCAAAGAATTAATTTAGTAACCGTTCAGGTAGATAGACTGTAGGCATTTAGGCTGTAGGGCGGAAGTAGGTGAGATGATATGAAACTCAGGAATTTGATAAGTACGGTTTTGATTACGACTCAAAAACATGGAAAACGAGAAGATTTTGGCTCATCAATACTCAATAGCTAACAGTCTACAGCCTATAGCCTAAACAACCTGAACGGTTACTCTACCTCCATCACACCTCTTCCAATTCATACCTCCGACTGCCTAAGCCAATTTCCTGAGCATAGTGAAGTTGAGCCTCTGCGGATAATTTTGGGTTAATTCCCTGTAATTTATCCTCACCTGGTCGAAAATTGCTTTTCAGA
Source organism: Nitrospira sp. (assembly GCA_005239945.1). Taxonomy (GTDB): domain Bacteria; phylum UBA9089; class CG2-30-40-21; order CG2-30-40-21; family SBAY01; genus SBAY01. Next base: position 6,885 of record SBAY01000328.1, on the reverse strand, counting down.
GCAGTATTGGGAATACCTATTTGTTGATTAACCAGGTCAAGTGATGCCTGGTCAATGGCTACTGGGTCTAATGAGGCTAAAATTCCTACATCCGGGATGATATTGGCATCCGAATGTGGACAGCAATCACAATCCGGGCTAACATTCATAATAAAATTAAGAAAATACGCCTTTTTACCTAAAAGAGCCCCATAGGCAAATTCTATCATCCGCTCCTGAACAATTACAGGGGAAATTCCTGTCCAGTTAATTCCAAATAGATTATTTGGACACATTACCAAACATTGACCACAACCAAGACATTTAGTCGGGTCAATCTGAGGCATTTTATCTACAATAGTTATCGCCTGACCAGAGCAGTTATTTACACAGGTTAAACACTGAGAGCATCCCTTTTTTTTTATTATCGGTATCGCGTCGCAGTGCATCTTGAATTTACCTTTACGGTCGGCTAAACCCATACCCATATTCTTCAAACTGCCGCCAAAACCAGCTAAGCTATGTCCCTTAAAATGGGCTAAACTGATTAATACATCTGCCTCCTGAACTACCTGGGCAACGGTTACCGATTCAAAATGTTTTTGGTTGATAACGACTTCAACGGCTGCCTCTCCTTTTAGTCCATCGGCAATGATGATGGGTGCTTGTACACAAGAGTAGGTAAAGCCATTAGCCAGTGCAGTCTGGATATGGAGTGGTGCATTTTTGCGGCTGCCGGCATAGAGGGTATTGGTATCTGTTAAAAAAGGATTGCCACCTAACTTCTTTAGGTAACTGACTATTTCCCTGACCCAGATGGGATGGATAAAAGCAAGGTTACCCATCTCTCCAAAATGGAGTTTTACTGCCACCAGGGCATTTTCAGGATACTCTATCTTTAATTTTTTTAATAACTTATTAAATTTGGCAAAGGAGTTCTGACCAAAATTTGCCCGCATATTCATAAAAAAGACTTTACTTGCCATCATCTTCTCCATTTTTAACCACGAATTACACAAATTATACGAATTAAAGGGAAAGGAAGAATTATAAAATAAAAATTCGTGCAATTTGTGTAATTCGTGGTTAAAAATCTATTTCCACCATTTTTTGGGTTTAATCTTATCAGGTGACTCGAGAATCTTCTCTGCCAAAGATTTAATGCTTTTGGATATATTACTTTTTGGGTATTTAATGACAAAAGGTATTCCCTCATTTACTGAAGGTATAGCTACCCGACCATCACTGGGAATCAATTCCATGATGGGAGAGGCAAGTGCTTCTTTTACCTCCGCAATAGAAATACCCATTTTGGTATAAGCCCGATTGAGAACTATCTTTATTTTAGGACTAAACCCCAATTTTTCCATTACCTCTAAGGACAACTTCGCATTTTTAATCGTGGGGATATCCAGGGTAAGTAATAAAATAATTGTATCCGCCATACCTAAGGCGACTAAAATAGACTCAGATAAGGTTCGACTGCAGTCAATAATGGTATAATAGTATCTGTTTTTGATTAAGTCTAAAATCCTTTCAATATGTTCTGCCCGGATTAAATCTGCCTCTTCTGGCTTCAATGGTGCCGGTAAGACAGCCAGATTATCACGATATTTAACCAGGTATGATTCTAATAACTCCTCATCGATATTGCCCAGTTCATTAATTTCCCTGGACAATCCAACAATAGTTTTAGTCGGGGTCAAATTAAGCATAATGGCTATATCCCCAAATTGTAAATCAAGGTCGATAAGGGCAATTTTTTTATTTTGGGATTTAAGAGACTCGACCATAGCTACGGCTAAATTAGTACTTATTAAAGTCCTGCCTACCCCACCTTTAGCCCCAAACATAGCAATTATCTTTGGTTTGATTATGGGAACAGAAACCGGGGAAACTGGTAAATTTTCGCGGCGATGAGCATCCAGTGCAGAAATTTCTTCTATAACTTTATGTAATTCTTGTAGGTCTATTGGTTGAACTAAAAAAGAACGCACACCAGAGAGCATTGCCTTTTTTAATTCATCATGACTCAAGGGATGCTCACTTATAATTATTACATTTGACAAGGGGAATGCTTGAGCTATTTTACAGGAGACCTCTACACCGCCAATATCCTTTAAATTCGTACTTATCAGGATAATATCAGGGGATAATTTTGCAACTAATCCCTCGACTTCATTAACACCTTCTGCCTCACCGACTATCTCTATTCCCTTACCCGGCAGAGCAGGTGCAGTTAATAATAATTTTTTTAATCCTACCCGAGTCTCTAAATTCGCCTCGGCAATTAATATTTTTATCATCATAATTATTCCTTATAATCCATCAGGTACGGATAGAATAAATTTCGAGGAAGATAAAAACCCTTCTCATAACTTCAATTCAGACATTAGACCATAGACCAAAGACTAAAGACTTAAGTCGTAAGTAGTCAGCCGGAAGATTAAGCTTTCAGCTTTTGGATGAGACAGGTGTTCATACATTATCTTTTTCTTCATCTGAAAGCCTCCGGCTGAACGCTGAATGCTTACGACTTAAGTCTGATGTCTAAAGTCTGAAGTCTAATGTCTGAATTAAAATTCTCATAAACTTTCCAACGACCAGGTTCATCTGTCCGTCTTAGACAGGTCAGGTGTAGCGTTTTATTAGGCCGCTATGGTCTGAAGTTCTACAGGGAGTTTGATTAATCTCAACTCTTTGAGCTCCACTTTCTTGCTGGCATTATCAATATCGATACCAACAAGATTCCCATCGGCATCATAATCAAGAACAACCCCCTCTGAGACTTCTTGACTTTCAATGCTTGGTTTGGAAGCCAGATCAATATAAAGAGAATCTGTGTCTGGATAGTAGTTTAACCTCATAGTTTAAATCTCCTGTCTGGGAAAGCATTGTGGATTGTAATCTTATCATCAAGCGTTATTACGCGAAGTATTTTTCCTTCAAGTTCTTCGATTTTTCCCCAAAACCGAAAGCGATTGTTTTCCTGCGGTTCAACTTCAATAGAATTTTCAATTACTCGAATACACCACTCTTTTTTAAGATATGGCCTTTTACGTAGGATTGTATTTTCAAAGTATGGTGTAAATTTATATTTACTCATGGTTCTGTTATAATCTAATATCAATATGTTTGGCCTAACAATTGAAATATTACTATTCCTTCGTTTTTTCTTTAATAGTAGAAAGGGTTTGTTCGGGGGCACCAGAGGTAATAATCTCCGGGGTAATAATAATTATCAATTCCGTCTCGTCTTCCTTCACTATTTTCCTTGAAAATAATGCCCCTAAAACAGGTATTCTGCCAAGCACAGGTACTCTTTTATTGATGCTGCTTTTTTCTACCTTAGTCAAACCACTTAAAATCACCGTATCCTTACTTTTAACATTTACCTCAGTAAAGACATTCTTTGAAGTCATAGCCGGTATGTCCTTAACCGCGTTGCTCCAATCAGGTTCTGAAACAGAGGAATTAATCTTTAAACTAATATTATTATCCAGATCCGCTATGGGAGTAATCTTGAGTTGAATGCCGTAATCAATCCATTCCACCCCATCACTTGTGATTTGATTCTGGGTTACGGCTGTCGGGATAGGGATTTTCCCGCCTACATTTACATAAGCCTCTTTACCGCTTAAAGTAAGCAGGCTTGGAGAAGATAAGGTTTTTGCCTTGCCTTTTTCTTTTAAAGCCTCTATTTTAAAGGTAAAATTGGGTAATAAATCCGCCTTTTTTACTATACCAATATTTAATCCCTCTCTGAATCCACTCGTGTTTCCCTTATACTCCCGTCCTTCAACTTTACTATTTACCTCCAATTCACTCCCTAATTGTAACCAATCCTTTGTATTCATCTCTATGACTTGTAAATTAACTAAAATCTGGAGTGGTTCTTCTACCTGAATAAGATTTATCACCCAATCGTTAAAGGCATTAGCTAATATTTCTGCCTGTTGCTTTTCATGTTGATTTTTGACTATGCCTTTTAACACTAATGATTTACCGACAAACGAGGCGGTAACATTCTCTAATCCTTTTACCTTAGATATTTCCTGAAGTGGGAATTTTCTTTCTATGACTTGAATGGTATGTTTTTTAATCGTATTTTTTGCCCAGATATGTAATGAAGTGATGCCTTCACGTATGCCATTAATTAAGAGTTCATTGGGAGATACAACTACAACATCGGCGATTTTTGGGTCTCCAATAGCCATTTTTTCTAAGTTAGGCACTTGCAAGACCATCGAATCGCCGACCTCAATTATCCACTCATCTGCCAAGGCAGAAAACGGTAACAGGAGTAATATAACTGTCCATAAATATCTTTTCATCATTTTATCCTATTTCCTTGAGAAGAAATTCAATCTTACCCATTCTTATCCCCATTTTTTTATTCAATTTCCCCTTCGTCTAAGATAATTGTTCCCTTTTTACCTGAATACATTCTCTTATTATCTGAATTGAATTCATACTTTACATCTAGTGCAGTGATTCTAAGAGAACCTATTCATAAAATTCATTTCTCAAATGACAGTGTGTACCATTAAATTCTGTTCGTAACCGACACGGTGGATTTTTGCCTTTTGTATAATAAATTAAATCTACTTGTGATAATGGACCAGCAACTTTTGCGTATAGGAACTTAAGAAAATCTTGGTTTTCTTTAATATATTCAAATTTTACACAATAAAGATGTTTAAAAATTTCTTGTTTTTGTAATTCTTTAACCACAGATGCACTAAAAAGCCATGTGGCATCAAGGTTTTTATTATATTCCTGGGTCTTGATGTTCACATAAATGGTTTCTTCAAGAAGAAGTATAACGACATCATAACCTCGCCAGTTTTTGAATTGAACTTTATCTTCACCAAAATAGTCTATCATATAGTCAATTGTATGTTTTTCTATAACATCAGATAGAGTTCTGGAGGATAGTTCAATCTTATGCTTACCAATTCTTACTTGTATTTGTACAGAGTTAAGATATTCCTTACATTCTTGGACGAATTTTTTTAAGATTACTTTAGATTTTTGATTCATTGGTTTCATTTCCTTTTATATAAGCAATCGCACAGTTTTCACATAACGGAGCCCACGCACTTTCCGTGTTAAAAGCCATATATTGATTTTCGTCTTTTGCTGCTTTTTCACTGTCCACATAACCAAATCTTACTTCCATTGCCATTACTTCATCATCAAACTCTCTTTTACACATTTCACACTTCCACATACTTTGCCCTCCCAAGTTTATTTATTTCCTCTTCAAGATAATTTATCAAAGAAGACATTTTATCTATCAGAGATACAATTTTTTCATTCCACCGATATTCGGCAAGAATGCTTTTATATCTTTTTTCAATTTCTATTTGAATAATTTCTGGAACAATCGGAATGGGTAATGATAATAAGTCGGTTTTGTTAATACTTACAGTTCCAACTCCATGTTTTAAAAGATTTATGAAGTCTTTACCAAATTTTGTTTTGAGATAAATAACTAAAAAGTAAGGGTTGATTTCTTTAACCCTAAAAATGTGAATATAATCAGTTACTATTCCTTCATCTTCTTTGTCATCAACAATTGCCACTCTACCAGCACAACCGACACCAACTCTTACAAACAAAATATCCTCAACCTTTGCATATGCATTTGGAAAATACATCTTGCTTGACTTATCAATAAACTTTTCGTCTTTTTTATAGTTAATACCAATCTCAGTAATATTTGTTGCGTGAAGAAATCTTAAACCCTCTTTGGAGAATTTTCTCGCTTCTCCATAAAGGGTCTTTCCGGTTTTGCAATAAATTACCAAATCTTTCAGGAGTTTAAATCCAATTCCTTTTTCTATTAGTTCTTTAATGCTATTTTTTTTTAAATTATGATAATAAAAGTGGTCCATTCTGTTAATTAAATCTGTAGCCCTTATTTTGATAGTATTGTTAATATTGCCAGACTTTTCAAGGTGACTAATATTAGTCTGATAATTTAAAGCATCTTTTCTTTTTCTCTGCAAAATGAGAATACTTGTTTTAGCAGAAGTATCTTCAAAAACATTTCTCGCTAAGGTTATAATATGTTTCACTTCTGTTTCTTCCAATATAAACCTTCTTATATACCTATATTGAGGATTTGATAATATACCCTCAGGCAATACAATTATTACAAATCCATTATGTCTACACAAATTTATAAATATTTCTAAGAAAAGAATTTCTATCGCTTGGCTTCGCATAAGTCTACCATTCCTGTGGGCTAATTTATAATTTGATAGAATTTGTGGCGTTACAATTCTATGAAACCAACTACTAAAAGGAGGATTGCCTACAACAAGATCAAATCTGCCGTTTGAAATAATGTTTTGTAACTTCCCATTTTGCCAAGTTTCTTGTAAAAGAGCATTACCACAAAAGAAATTAGCATTTTGGAAATTGCATTTTTCAAGATATTCAATAATCTTTTCATCAATATCTACTCCAAATAGTTTCACTTTATCCCATTTTTTTTCGGCGATTTTGAGGAATATACCATTACCTACTGCGGGATCTATTATATTTTCAATTTTTGAATTTGGGATAAACGAAAGAGCTTTTTCTACAGCGAACTCTGGGGTAAAATATTGATTATTGCTCTTCCTATTCTGATGCTTTTGAATTTTAATTTGTTCTAGAGGAAAAAGATGTTGCTGAGTTAATTCCATAATATAACCTCATCTTTTTGGGCATCGTTATTATCTATTCCATAAGCCCAAAATTGACTTTCTGCTCTTTCTATCATTGTTTCACCTTTGGTTTTCAATCTCTTTATTTCCATTATACTTTTCTCCTGCGAAATTTAATGGCGACATTTCATATCAGTATAGTGTAATATCTGCACCTGGGTCAACTAACATTCGATAGGGTATTGAT